>JAYVFX010000771.1:0-5681 GCA_043772795.1 Deltaproteobacteria bacterium | reverse complement strand
AAATGGCAACCCGAGCTGCGCGGCGCGGTGGTGCCGCACCTGCGGGAGCAGAGGCAGGAGGTGCACCGGGCGCAGTGGGAGACGGGGGGCTATGCGGTGTTTGCCGGGGACGGCAGCCGCGTCGCGCTGGCCCGCAGCGCCTCCTTGGCAGCGACCTTTGCGCCGCAGCGCCGGCGGACGAAGGCGGGGGCCCGTAAGAAGTCTGCTGGCGCGCGGCGGGCGCCGAAGCACCAAGCGGCGGCCGCCCGGCAGCAGAAGGCCACCTCACCCCAGCTGGGGCTGACGCTGGTATGGCAGGTGGGCAGTGGCTTGCCCTGGGCGTGGCGGACCGGCCCCTCAGGCGCCAGCGCACGCGACCACCTCATCGCGCTGGTGCCCGAGTTACCCGCCCAGGCGCTAGTGGTCGCGGATGCGGGCTTTGTGGGGTACGACTTGTGGCAAACGCTCCTCACCGCCGGGCATCACTTCGTGATTCGCGTGGGCGCGAATGTGCGGCTCCTGCGTCAGCTCGGCTGGACGCGCGAGCACGCGCAGGTCGTGTACTGGTGGCCCGACCACGCGGCGCGCAAGCACCAGCCGCCGCTGGTGTTACGGTTGGTGGTCGTGCAGGACGGCAAGCAGCCAGTGTATCGGGTGACGGACTGAGCCCAGAGCCGGTTGAGTGACCGCCACGTGGCGACGATTTACGGAGCGCGGTGGGGCGTGGCAGTGTTCTTCCGCACGTTTAGGCACACCTGCGGGTGCCGTAAGCTGCGCAGCCGCTCCGCGCCGCATGCGCAGTTGGAGATCGAGTGGGCGCTCATGGGGTTATGGAGCGTGTGTCTACTCGGCACCCGGGAGCTGAGTGCGAGCGGGCAAGATCGCGCCCGCTTAAGCCCCGCCGGGGCTATCCACGCGTTCCACCGCACGCGGCGGGAGTATCGCGTACGGCCAGAGACCCCCGCGGAGACCTTGTGGGCCCAGCTGCGCCGCGCCCGGCTGGATGAGTACCAGCGCCGCTCGGCGAAAACGAGTCGGGCCTACCCGCGCAAAAAACAATGGGATCGCATCGGCATCCCTCATCTTACGCGGGCCACCGAACACCAAGTGACTCAGACCCACGCCCTGCAGCACCAGGAGGAATTTCGGTTATCGGCGTAGCGTGCCACCGTCGCCCCCGTCTCGCCGCGACGGCGTTTCAACGCCTGGGGCTTGAGGCGGAGCTGTTTGGCCACCCGCGTCACCGGTAACACCTTTGCCAAGGTGAGGGCCTCAGTCCACAGTGCCTCGGGAATGCGGAAGCCTCGCGGCGTGGAACGACTCTGCCGCCATTGCGCAAACTGTTGGGCTACGTGAATCACGTGTTCTTCTGCTGGGGTCGGAGACATGTGCGTCATCGGACTCTTCCTTCCTGTGCGAATATTCTCTGCACCAGGAAGCTATGCGCATTCATCCACCATTGTCACGCACGCCTTACCGGAGGGACACGATACATTCGTTCACCGACTAGGCACGGCGTTGGTTAGAGACATATTGTCGTCGTCTTCCGCGCGCGGGCGAATGGCTGCCGGTGGAGGTCCGTCAGTGGTTCCGGCAGCAGCAGGCACAATGGCAACACACCGATCCCCTGCCGCAGCCAGTGGCTCCGTTGGAGCTGGAACGCGAAGGCAAGCGGTTATCCATACGCATGCTGACGCAGACAAACGAGGGGCAACACCTCTTGTTACTAGAAGAGCAGGCGATACGCTTCACGTCAGCCTCACTCGTTGTGCTCGAGCTCAGCCAACGAGAAGCGGAAGTCCTCTACTGGCTGATCCAGGGCAAGACTAATCCCGAGATTGGTACGATCCTCTCGCTGAGTCCGCGGACGGTGCAAACCCATCTTGAACGGATCTATCAAAAGCTCGGAGTTGAGACGCGCATGGCCGCGGCTATGCACGCGCTCGAGTCTCTGGGATTCGTGAGACGGTAAGAGCGCGTCTGCAAACTGCCGAGAGTACGTCATTGCTTCGCTCCGCTGCTCAGAAACAAAATTTTCAATTCGTGCCGGATGATCGGGGTACCTCGCCATTCCGGGCAAGGCCGCAGGCCGCGACCCGGAATCCAGGAAGAAAAGCTGGATTCCCGCTCCCGGTAGAACCTGGGACAAGCTGCGCGGGAATGACGGCACGGGAGATGCCCCCCTATGCGCCAATGGCATTAAGTTAAGCACTTTGTAACGGCTCCACCCTTTTCGTCCCGGAGGGACGGTTGAGGGTAAGCAGGTCGTTTACGGTCTGTATCTGAGAGCACCCGATTCATCGCGTCGCGTCGCGGTGGGTGTGGCGGTGCCGCTCCACCGGCCTTGAAAGGCCAGCCTACCCTCATGCGCCGCTCTGCGGCTGAGGAGTTTTACTAACTTATAGCGGTTTTCAATTTCGTGCGACATGTTTTTCCGTAGGGACGAAACTAAATCGGACCACAGAAGATTCGTATACTCCCGTAGCTTCCTGTGATTTTACCCCCGGCGATCAATCGCCGGGCTACACCACGACGCCCCTTCCCAGAGGCTGAAAGCCGGCTTGAGTCGGTGTCAGAAGGTAGCCCGACCATTGATGGGCGGGCGGAGGATGGCATATCTCAGCAAGTGCGAGACTGTGCCACTGTCATGTGGTCTGATTTAGTCTTCGCCTTGTGAGCGTGGGTATCACAAGGACTGCCCTCCACAGAGGGCGCATACACCTGTAAACTGCTATAATGCCATTGCCCTATGCGCCGGGGAATGAATTCCCCGGCTATCCTCAGACGCCAATAGTGTTCGGCACTCATTATGCACGGGCGGACTTAGGTTCCTTCTCCCGCCCGGGAGAAGGTCAGGATGAGGGGAGGAAAGAGCGCCTTCCTATCCGCTCCCCCTCACCCTCACCCTTGCCCTCTCCCGGCGGGAGAGGGAATTTTCAGCAGCGGTCTATTGATGGCCAAAATTTGTGCCGAACAGTATTGCCTCAAACGCCCCGCTGGGGCATGTCGATCAGCCCCAGCGGGGCTGGTAAAGGTAGCCGGGGGTTTCAACCCCCGGTACGTGAGGCGGGCAATGACGCTTCGGCTTAACTTAATGCCATTGCCCGGAGGGAAAGGGGATTGGCCGCAGCGTTCTGCCGCTGGTCAAAATTTGTGCCGAACAGTATTAAGGCAATCTCAGGTAGTCGGACAACCACTCCAGCAGCTCAACGCTATTGCGAAAGAGCGACCCCTCAGAGTATAACCTCTCCGTTACCATTTTCTCTTCGACGAGCCACTGGCATGGATTCCTCATCTTCACAGAGAGTCCAGTAGTCGATTCTGTCATAGTCAGGCAATTCCTGCTTTACTTCCCCCTTTTCAACGCAACGGCTACTCTTTATAAAAGAATAGCAAAAAGCTTGCCACCTTCATTGCGCTCGATGAAGGGAGTAGGGTATCTTAAACAAGGTAGAAAAATTCGATGAGTCGCGGTCAAGTACGTTTTCTCATTGCCTCGGTTGTGTTGCTCTTAATAACTATGGTTGGTTATCGTCTGCTAGAGCAAACACGCCAGCAAGAACCACCCATTGAGGTGCCCCCAGATCCTCCTACAGCTTCGGAACAGCGCATGCACAACTTCAAAAGGATGAAGATCCGACCCGATGGCCAAAAGGCATGGGAAATTATTGCGAGCAAAGCACGATATTTGACCGACGACCATTTGGTCATCGTCGAATCTCCGCAATTCTCGTTCTATCCGAAGGACGGAGAAGCCTTTTCATTGCGCAGCCGTGAGGCCCACGTGTTCCTCACCTCCGACAAAAAAGAAGAAGTCATGCGCGTTGAGCTGAGTGGAGACCTAGAAATGAAGGTTGGCGAGTTTGTCATTACGACTCAAGAAGCAACCTTTGAAACCGAGAAGAACCTCATCTCATCTCTTGCTGTGGTACAGATTAACGGACCGGGAGTGACAGTTACAGGCCACGGGTATTCAGTTGATGTCGTCAACAAATATGTAACGCTCGACACCGATGTACAAACTACCCTGAGCAGGAGAGATAGTTAATGAAGCCGTCAAGAAGCTTCGGAGCAGGATTCGTCCTTTTACTGACCTTGTTCTGCGCGTTCGACACCCCGCTTGCTGCTGGAGATAAAAACGCCCCTGCTGGGCAAAGCGCAAAAGGGCAGAATCCGTTTGATATTTCTCTCACTTCAGGCACCGGACCGATCAATATTCGTTCAGGCAAGTTAGAGTTCTTCTATAATGAAAAGCGGATTATCTATCGCGGCGGCGTCGTCGCAACGCGAGACAACGGCACGATTAAGAGCGATCTCCTCACAGTCATCTACGAAGAGCAAGCCGGAAACAACGGAACAGGACCGACGCCTGCTTCGTCACCCACCACAGCCGCCGAAGGCAATACCGCCGCCGTGAGTCGCCAACGGATTAAAGAAGCCGTAGCCGAAGGGAATGTCGAGATCACCTCAGCAAACGGGAACGCCACCTGCAAGAAGGCGATCTTCAACGAGCTCAAGCGAACGGTCACTCTCAGTGGGAATGCGGTTCTCCACGACGGAGGGAATATTGTCAAAGGAGAGGTCGTAACAGTGTACCTTGATGAGAGCCGGGTGACGGTTGAAGGCACGGCAGAAACGAGGCCGGAAATGGAGATCGTCCCGAAACAGAACGAAAAAGGCAAGAAAGAGGCAAAGTCACAGTGAGCGAACAAACAGTGCTACGCGGGGAACGGCTGTATAAGGCCTACGGCAAACGGCCAGTACTGCGTGATGTCTCGATTGAAGTCAGAGGCGGGGAAGTCGTCGGCCTGCTCGGTCCCAACGGCGCAGGCAAGACGACGACGTTTTCGATTATTGTCGGAATCTTACGACCGGACCAAGGATCGGTTCGCTATAATGGTGAGGACATCACTCAGTTACCAATGCATCTCCGCGCACGGAAAGGGATCACGTACTTACCGCAAGAACCATCAGTATTTCGCAAGCTCACCGTTGAGGAAAATATTATGGCCGTGCTCGAAACTCTGGATCTGACGACAGCCGAGCGCAGGACACGCCTCGTACAGCTCCTCGGGGAACTGCATATCATCCATCTCGCACATCAGCGTGCAGAATCGTTATCTGGAGGAGAACGACGGCGGGTCGAAATTACTCGTGCGCTCGTGATGTCCCCCTCGTTTATGCTGCTTGATGAACCGTTTGCCGGAATTGACCCGTTGTCAGTGAATGACATCCAAGAAATCATCGCGCAATTGCGGAATCGGGGAATCGGAATTTTGCTTACCGATCACAATGCTCAGGAAACGTTACGCATCTGTGACCGCGCCTATCTTCTGACTGATGGGAGTGTCTTTGTCTCTGGAACACCGGAAGAATTAGCCGCCAATGCGCGCGTACGACAAACGTATTTAGGGCAACGTTTTAGTTTACAAAGTCGAGGATAACCCGCCATGGCGTTAGAGATACGGTTACAGCACAAGTTACAGCAAAGGCTGGTGATGACGCCACAGCTGCGTCAAGCAATTAAGATCCTTCAACTTCAACGAGAAGAACTGGAAACCCTTATTGACGAAGAGTTAGCCGAAAATCCCGTGCTCGAACGCTCCGAAGGAGAAGAGCCCCTCACAGCCAGTACCCATACCGACGGTGAGATTGCCACGGTCGATAGTCCTACGCCCACACCACAAGAGGACATTAATTGG
>JAYVFX010000770.1:0-2163 GCA_043772795.1 Deltaproteobacteria bacterium | reverse complement strand
CTCACCAACCTTGGCAACATCTACTATCACCAAGGGAAGTACGAGGAGGCGCTACGCTTTCACCAAGACGCGCTTGCTCTCCATAAGCAGCTGGGCAATTCCCTGGGCCAGGCCAATGACCTCACGAACATCGGCACCGTCTACTTTGACCAAGGGAAATACGAGGAGGCGCTACGCTTCCATCAAGACGCGTTCGCCCTCGACAAGCAGTTGGGCAATTCTCTGGGCCAGGCCAACGACCTCACGAACATCGGCCTCATCTACTATCACCAAGGGAAGTATGAGGAAGCACTGCACTTCCATCAAGAAGCGCTCGCCCTTCACAAGCAGCTGGGCAGTCCTCTGGGCCAAGCTAATGTCCTCACCAACATCGGCCTCGTCTACTATCACCAAGGAAGGAAAAGCGAAGCGATAGAGTGGTTAACGCAGGCGCAAACTCTGTACTTACAACACGGGCTTAAAACTCGCGGCTTACAGATTGCCGAACAGTTTCTCAACCTGCTTCACTCTGGCAAGGATAGGTCAGAGTGAAGCGTCTGGAAACTCAACATTAACCGGTCAAATTTTCAGGCCAATAAAAATAACGACTTGCATGTCCGGTAAATCAGACCGAAAACACGGCACCAGCGCAGCGCAGCGCAGCAGACGTCCCGCCTGCGCTCCCAGCTCTTTTCGTGTGCATGATACACACTACAACGGGAAGGGACGACCGCGCATGTGTACGAATCCGGTGTGGCCCGACCTCGTGCGACTGGCTACTATGTTTAGGGAACGTATGAGTAAACAGGCAAAGGATCCTATGGGGACAAATTCTCTGTTGTTGTTTCTATGTACCGGCAACTACTATCGCAGTCGATTTGTAGAGCTGCTGTTTAACTACCAGGCTACTCAAGCAAGCCTTTCCTGGCAGGCAGAGTCACGTGGGATCGCGCTAGAGTTTGGAGTCAACAACCGTGGGCCAATTTCCTCAGCAGCGCTGGCAGTACTGCATGAACGTGGAATCGTACCTCCAGAGTCGATACGGTTTCCACAGCAGGTGCAAGAGGAGAACTTTCGTCTTGCCCAACGCATTATTGCGCTCGATGAAGCTGAGCATCACTCGTTGTTGGTCCACCGATTTTCTCGCTGGCTGGAGCGCGTCGAGTTTTGGCAGGTGCCTGACATGCCGCGTACTTCAGTTGCGGATGGTGTGGCGCTGATGACCAGTCAGGTACAGGAGTTGGTCCGCACGCTGGCCGGATTAGCCGCTTGATATCTATGAACGATAGGCAACGCGTCTGGTTGCCTCAGAGGAAAAGATAGACACACATCTCGTGAGTATTCCTATTCCTTTGCTCCGCGCTGCATATCGCTGTGCCTACGCGCTGTTACGTTTGTACTGGTATATCGCAGAGCCTCAGGTTCGCGGGGCGCTCGCGCTCTTGATCCATGCCGATCAGCTTCTGTTGATTCGTAATACCTATGGGCGGCCAGGCTGGACGCTGCCTGGTGGGATGATGAAGCGGAGCGAAGACCCTGAAGCCGCGATGCGGCGCGAAGTGCAAGAAGAAGTGGGGATTACGACTGAGGCGTGGCAGCACCTCGGCGTATTTACGGGACGCCAGGCTCATCGGCGCGATACGATTTACATCTTTACTGCGCAGGTACCAGACCCTGTAATCCAGATAGACCCTGGAGAAATTTTAGACGCACGTTGGTTCCCGCTAGCCGATCTCCCGCCGCTCTCGACCTATGCGCAGCGTGCGTTGGCACTGTGGCAGAGCAAGTAGGTTGGGCTGAGCTGAGCGAAGCGCAACGCTGCCGAAGCTACTGAGACGGTGGGCAACGTTGCGCTTTTGCCCACCCTACTTCCCGAGGTGTAGGCAACTGAATGGCTGAGTGGTATTCATAAGCACACGACAAAGGAGGTAACCCATGCCTATTCAGAAATTTGCCCCGATGACCAAAGATTTCCCGACCTTTGACTGTGACGCCCATGTCACGGAGCCCCCCTGGATATGGGAGCGGGTCAAGGACTGGCTAACCAAGGACGAGTTGGAAGCTCTCAAGACTACCATGTGGTTTGATGCCGAGACCAAGCAGCTCATCGTCAATGGCCACGCGGGTGCAGGTCTAGGGTCCCAACGTATCGGCGGAACGCCTGGGATTGTCAATGTACTGTCC
>JAYVFX010000769.1:0-6647 GCA_043772795.1 Deltaproteobacteria bacterium | reverse complement strand
CTTCTTGTGGTCGACGCGCAACCATTCGCTGAGGCTCGGCTCGTCTACTTCGGTACCATCAGGCTGTCGCTTGAACTTCTGATTCTCCCACTGATCGAGGAGTAACTCCACCGCATCGGCATACAGTTCTTCCCGTTGCTCGGGCAGCGTGCCACCACGCCAGGCGTGCAGCGACGCCATTAAGGTCAGCAAGAGTGGACGCTCGGCTAGTTCCAATAGTCGGGGGCTTCTTGCAATAACGCTATTGAGTTGCACCGCACGACCCTGCGCATCATCGGCAGTGAGTTTGCGCACCTGCCCAACAAAGGCATACCAACGCTCGACAAAAGAGTGAATCTGAGCAGGACTAAATGACGCCAATACGACTTCGCTAAAACCGTTGAGCTTCCAATCTTGCTTTTGATAGGCATAGGTGCGGCTGGTTACCAAGATACGGACTTTAGGAAAAGCGGCAGCAAATTGTTCGACGACAGTCTTGACCTGGACCCGGCGGACATCAGCTTCGGATACCTCGTCCAAGCCATCGAGTAAAAGCAAACCATCCTGAGTCAAAAGTTCCGCGCGCAGCGGGCTAGAAATCTCTCGCAGTGTTTCTGGCAGTTCCATCACGAGAAAGTTCCATAAGGTATCGCCATTCACAGATTGATGAGGAGCAATACCGCTCAAGCCACGGGCGACAAACTCCCGCAGGATTACTCGCAACGGCACATCACTCGGCGACGCAACTACCACCCGAAGAGTATCCACCTTCCCCATTGGTATGACTCCTTTCCCCGGTTGAGACTATATCACAAAGGGACTCCTTTCGTCGGAGGAACTGTGCACTCACCAGCCACCGCCCGGCGATAAAGTCGCCGGGCTACACAACAGCGCCCCATCAATGGGGCTTGAAAGCCGGCTTCAGCTGGCGTCGTTTCGTAGCCCGGCCATTCATGGCCGGGAAAACTCTCGGCTATTGATGGCCGAGGATCGCTAGACTTTTACCCGTGACTCTGGTTAACCTCTCTCGCTTTCTCAATTTCGAGTCAGAAAGTCAGAGGCGTAGTTAAGGAAAATACATGAAAGCGATCATTCTTGCTGCCGGGGTCGGTAGACGCTTTAAGGAAGTGACGGACCAGCGCCCGAAGTGCCTCATCGATATCCACGGGAAAACACTCTTGGAACGAATCCTCGCAGCACTTGGGGCTGCCGGGATTTTGCAGGCAGTGGTGGTGATTGGCTATCGTGGTGAAATGATCACCCAACAAATTGGTTCGACCTGTGGTGGCATCCAGGTGAAATACGTCCTCAATACGCAGTATGAGAAAGGCGCAATTCTCTCACTGTTAAGCGCCCGCGACGAATTCGACGACGACATGCTCATCATGGATGCCGATGTGCTCTTCCCAGTTGCGATGATTGACCGGTTAATCCGCTCACCCCATGCCAACTGCTTCCTGCTCGACGGTAGCGCCGAGAACACTGGCGAAGAACAGATGTTACTCACACGTGGAGGACGCGTATTGCATATCGTGCGCGGAGGCTCGGGCGATTTCGATGTTATTGGTGAGTCAGTTGGCTTCCTTAAAGTCTCTCGCAGTGATGCTCCGTTGTTACGATCAATCCTCGATAACCTTGTTGCCCAAGGTCGCGACACCATCGAACACGAGGAAGCGTATCCTATATTTCTTTCACAACGTGTTGTTGGCTTTGAACGGGTTGATGATTTGCCGTGGATTGAAATTGATTTTCCCACCGATCTTGCGCAGGCAGAACAAGAAGTGTTGCCGCGTATTGTGGCGTTGGATCAGACGAACGAAGAGCAATAACAGCAACCGGCGTGCGGCTTGCCTTGCTGTGGCGTTTTACCGCTTTTGTTTCTTTGGCGCGGGGAGAGCAGCAACCCAACTCTCGACCACAAGATCTGTTTGTGTGGCGATCAGATCGAAGTGTTTATCGGCATGAATGAGGGTTACGTTATTGTCCCGCGCTACCGTGGCAATCAAAATATCCGTCGCCGGGGCAGTAATTCCGCGCCGCCTGAGGTCGAAGGTTGTCTTTGTACTATGCGCCCACGTTACTTCTGAAATTGACAGTTGCTGGAGCGCTGCGAGTTCTTCGGATAACTCTTGATAGGCCTTTTCGTTGTGGGCTCCTCCGAGCAACTCCAAAAGAACCATGGGAGTTGTTGCCCCTCGCCTCTCCGCCAAAATCTCTCCTACCCGCGTCCGAATTGCCAACACACTACCAGGCCGTAGGGCCCAGATCCAAATGGACGTATCGATAAGAAAGAAACCATTAGTCATCGCTTCGCATCCGTTGGAGATCCTTAGCCGTTAATGCTAATGGCGTGGCTCCCAAGCGGCGAATCAGTCGGTCGATTTTTCGCTGACGGATCACTTCTTGAAGTGCTTGCTCAATAAGTTGACGTTTTTTCTTTGTTCCCGTCTCTATCATCGCCTTGTGTAAAAGCTGATCGTCAATTTCGACTGTTGTTCTCATAATGCACTTAATTTCTCATCTTTTTATGCTATTGAATGATGTTTATTTTTCTAGAAAAATGTGTATCATCCCTTCACTTTCCTCGCAACAAGAACAATAAGGGACGTCTAAGCGACTTCATGCTCTCCTCTGTTTTTGCTCTACTGAATCGCCTCTCGCCATTCGTCCTTTCAGCGTTACTCTTCATGTTTTCCTTTGCTACCTTTTCCTGGCGACTGGGTGAAGGGCCGGTCTATCGCACGATGGAGGGGCGCGAGGCGTTGGTGATGCAAGAAATTGCCAACACCGGCAACTGGATCTTGCCGCTGCGCAACGGCGAGACCATTCCCTCGAAGCCGCCATTTCTTCATTGGTGTGGAGTACTAGTTGCAAAACTCACCGGGAGTATCTCCCCGTGGAGTGTGCGATTTCCTAACGCTTTGTTCTCTGCGCTCAGTGTTGCTTTGACCTGTTTGTTAGGATGTCGCCTCGCGGGTCGTGACGTAGGCGTACTCGCTGCGCTGTTACTGTTCACTACTCCAGCAGTCGTTGAAATGGCCCGCGAAGGGTGGGTCGATCCGGCGTTGTCGTTCTTTGTCTTGGCTGCACTCACCAGCTTTATGTTCATGTACGAGAATGAACAATGGCGCAGTTGGCACATTTGGGTGTTCCATCTTTCCCTCGCGGGTGCGGTGCTCAGCAAAGGACCGATTGGCTACCTTCTTCCGATGATTGTGATCGTAAGTTATCTAGCCATTCAACAACAACTCTCACGATTGCGCGCACTCATATTTCTTCCTGGGCTTTTGGTCGCGCTCGGAGTGCCTTTGGTCTGGTATCTTTTGGCATTCTCACAACAAGGGTGGACGTTTGTTCACAAACAGATCTGGCAAGAAAATCTTGTCCGCTTTACTGCGGGCTCTGGCAAGCGTATTCCGTCAGCAACGTTTTTCTTTTTACCCTTCATTGTCGAAGGTTTTCCTTGGAGCCTCTTGTTCTGCCTTGGTCTCTGGCGGCTCTCTCAGCAGACCCCAGTACGAGACCGCGGCGTCTTTCCCTTGGTGTGGTTGTTCTCGATCGTAATGTTCTTCGCTATCGCTGCGGGTAAGCGCAGCATCTATCTTCTGCCGATTTATCCAGCCATGGCGCTGTTCGCAGTTGAATGGGGATGGTCATCAGTCCCACAGGTCTCTCAGCCGCTGCCCACGCTACTGCGGCTACCGCTTCGTGTCATCGCACTTGTCCTTGGTGGGTTGGCAATTCTTGGCGCGTTGTTCGCCGCGGTTGGACAGATCACGATTGAGACCGCGTGGCTTAATGCTCTTGTCGGAGAAAACAAATGGAGTAATGTCGCACTCTACATCCGCTTCTTCGCCGAACAACCTGTATATGGAGTTCTGGTTTTTGTACTACTGTGTGTGACTCTCATTTGGGCGGTTTTTCTCGGTACTGCCGGGCGCTGGCAGAACGCGCTGTGGAGCATCCTCTTCGTGCTGCTGCTCTCAACCATCGCTATCTATCCTTTTACTCGGGCCTACACGAAGGAGTTCAAATCGTTTACTGGCTTCGCTACCGCCATTAAAGAGACAGTGCCCACCGACCAGCCGCTACACTTCTACACTCCCCTCGCTTACTCCTCTGAGTTCGATGAATTTTCGCAAGTGTACTTTTATCTCAACCGCCACGTCTCCTTGGCCCGCTGTGCGGAACAGCCGGACTTGAGTCGTTGCGAGCCTGGATATTATCTGCTGCGTTTTCCTCACTGGCAGAAAGTGAAAGAGTCGGCCCCGGTACAGTTGCTCCTCGATAGTAAGACATTAGCCGGTCCCGACGCTGAGGCACGATTGGTGCTCATCCACCGCCTTCCCTACTAGACAGTTCCTTGAAGCAGCGATAAGCCCAGTCCACCGAAGCGGAGCAATATCGTGTCTGAACATGTAGGGAAAGCTGCGATCGTCGAAGGCGGGTGCACGCATATACCGTCACCCCCTGTACACCATCCACCAGATGCATCACTTGTAGTGATCTGGTTGCGACGCTATCGTCGCTACCTACCCATTCCATTCGTTGTCGCGACTATCTTGTTGCTACGCCCAACTGCTCCTCTCAACAGCCCGCTTCTTGACACACTCACTGATCTCCTTGGGGTTGCTATTTGTACGCTGGGCCAATGGTTGCGCATGTGGGCATGGGGCAGCAACGCCACGGTTGGGAAATGGGGTGTGCGGGATCGCGGCCCGTACAAATTGATGCGTCACCCATTGTACGCAGGGAATTTCCTCATTGTTGCCGGACTCGTTGTGATCTTTCACAATCCGTGGGCATATCTCCTGCTCCTGCTCCCGTTCGCCTATCTGTATCACGCGATTACCGCGATGGAAGAACAACGCCTGCGCCGCCGCTTCACGGATGATTACCATGAATATCGGCGAGATGCGGTGCCGCGGTTTCTGCCCGCACTCGGCAACCTCAAGGCAGCACTCCAAACGACACGGCCTTTTAGCTGGGGACTCGCCTGGCGCAAAGAGTATGAATCGTGCTGTGGCTGGATTGCAGGAGTCGCACTGCTTGAAGCATATGAGGGCATACTCGTTCGCGGATGGGAACCCAATTGGCCGACTACCATGCGGTGGTTGGGTGTCGTCGGCATCCTTGGTGTCGCAGCGGTGATATTGCTCATACGCAAGCAGGCACTGCCTTTTTCATCAAATCGCTGAACAAGAAAATAGTACGAATTTTCGTAACAGGTTGAAGATGTCAGCCAGGACTTCCCATCGCTATCTGATCGTCAATGGTGACGATTTTGGTCTCTCTCTGCAGGTAAATGCTGGGATTATCCACGCCCACCAGCATGGCATTCTGACCAACACGAGTATGATGATATCCGGCCCGGCGTGGCAAGACGCTGTCGCGCGAGCGAAGGATACGCCCAGTTTGAGCGTTGGGTTACACCTGACGCTTGTACAAGGTCGAGCAACATTGCCGCCACACTGCACGTCGGCGCTGACCGATTTCGGCGGAAATTTCCTCGATAATCCGACCCATGCCGGATTGCGCTATTTTTTCTTACCGCGGGCACGCGATCAGGTACGGGACGAATGCCGCGCACAGATTGAGAAGTTTCTCGCAACTGGACTCTCGTTGGAGCATGTCGACGGGCACCTCCACATTCACATGCACCCCACCGTCCAGGATATATTGCTTCCACTGCTTCTGGAGTACAAAATTCCGGCCATGCGCATTACCCAGGAACCCTTCGCGCTCAGCCGTGCCCTTGACCCTCGCCCTGGCATACGCATGCGATGGGAGTCCCTGATTCTCAGTCGTCTCGCGCTACGAGCAAAGAAGAAGCTGGCAACTACCAAGATTGTTTTTCCGCCCACCCTCTTCGGCTTACACCAAAGCGGCCAAATCACCGAGAGTTATCTCCTCCGGCTCATCCCACAACTTGCTCCTGGGGTCACAGAATTCTATTGTCATCCCGCCTTTCTCCCCTGTCCGGAAGTCCAGCGCTGGACACCCACGTACCGCCGTGATGTCGAGCTTTCTGCGCTGACGAGACGGTCAGTCCGGAACGCAATCGAGGAGAAGGGCATTACGCTGATTAGCTATCGAGATTTACCGCGCGTCTTCCTACCCTCGGCTTCGAGCGAAGCTTCGCGATAGACTATTCGGACCGCTTCACAGTATCCGTTCGTATCAGTCTCTTGCGATTTTCTTTACGAATGAGATGAAACGGTACGGGCAGCAACCGACGCACGTAGCACAAGGCGAGCCTGAGTCGGGAGGTTGACGAATTTACAGCCGAGGAGAATCCGATGTCCCTGACGTTTCTCACTGCGGACAATTTCCACACCTACGTGGCGAATTTCTATGGCATCAAGAAAGAACTCGACCGTAAACCGCGCACCGAGATATGGCGGCAGCGACAACGAAAACCGTTGATCAGTCACAACCTGTATTCCTGACGCACTCACATTACAAAGTACGACAGGAATGACTTCGTCGTTCATTCCCGGAGAGGAACGGATCAGACGCCCTGGTACCGATACGTCAGCACGCTCTTCGCGGGTTCTAATAAACGACTCGTCGGATACGTCATGGTCGGAACTTGCAGAAAGAATTGAGGACAAAGTCTCCATAATTTCTCTCTCCCGGGCCAATAATGCTGGTTCTCCAGAGTTTAT
>JAYVFX010000768.1:0-1592 GCA_043772795.1 Deltaproteobacteria bacterium | reverse complement strand
GGAACGGCATCGGATGCGGCAGTGGCGCTCGAACTAGGTTGCGATGCCATCCTCATGAACACCGCAATTGCTGAGGCAAAAGACCCAATTCTTATGGCGGAAGCAATGCGGCTTGGTGTCGAAGCTGGACGTAAAGCATATCTTGCTGGTCGCATGCCTAAGAAACTCTATGCGTCAGCCTCAAGCCCAATGGATGGACGAATCGAATAACTGTGCTGTGAAGAAACGTTTGTAGGGGCGCAGCATGCTGCGCCCCTACAATTCTGCATCACCTTTTCCCTTGCTCGACTTTCGCCTCTACTTCGTTACAGACCGTAAACAGACAGATGGGCGACCGCTCATTGATGTCGTTCATGCCGCGCTTGATGGCGGGGTACGAACGATTCAACTCCGCGAGAAAGACCTTGAAGGTGGTGAGCTTTATCACTTAGCTACTGCAGTACGGACTCTCACTGCTCGTTACTCGGCTCGATTACTGATCAACGATCGCATTGATGTTGCCCTAGCGGTTGATGCTGACGGAGTTCACCTCGGACAGCACTCATTTTCAGTAGCAACCGCTCGCCAACTTCTCGGTCCAGAAAAACGGATCGGGGTCTCGACCCATTCACCAGCAGAGATCGAAGCAGCGAGGGGAGCTGACTTCATTCTCTTTGGTCCGATCTACTTCACACCATCCAAAGCTGCGTATGGCGAGCCACAGGGACTCAACTCTCTCCGGCAGGCAGTAACTCAAAGTTCGGTTCCTATAATAGCTATTGGTGGAATCAAAAAAGAACAGATTTCAGAAGTGATTGCGGCGGGCGCTCATGGTATCGGTGTGATCACTGCAATTAGTATACAATCTGATCCAGCTCAAGCTGCACGAGAGCTCAGGAGTCACCTGCCGTCCGATTGAAATAGACGACACTCCCATTCATCCCTATCTTGTACAGCCGTTTAGCTCCCTGACAAGATGACGAACGTATAGAAGAGGGCATCCCTTTCGGCTTTTACCCAGCAGCATAGGCCAAATGTGAAGTGTTTCGAATGCAACATAAGGATGGACTACAGGGATAGCGGCGAAAATAATTACGAAGAGCGGCACGGAGTCCTTGCAGCCTCATGACATCTGCCCCGCGCATACCACGAAGATTCTGCATATCTTCTCCCCATACGCTTTCCTCAATTAAGCAATTGACCACTTCGCGCTGCGTTAGCCCAGCAGACCGCTCTAGCAAGGCCACCTCCCACGGCTCTTGAGCCATGACCAGGTCGTAGAATAAAGGCTTGTGTCGTCGAATGGAGGAGCATGGAGTTTGCATGTCTGGTTCTCCTTAGTATGAAAAACTCAGATTGTGATTAGTTCTTAGTCAGATATTTGCGTCACTTCTATTTATCGATCTTTTTCATCTATCCTTTAGCCCGATACTCTTTTTTTCTTTGTTTGCGATCCATCCAGCTCTCTAAGGCCTTGAAGAAGCAGTTTGAACTTTCCGCTAATTAAGAAAGAGGGTTCTCCGTCATTTGAGGTGGAGGCGATACGGCGCATACAAGATGCGGGGGCTTGAGCCCACTACATGATGAGTTCGGCTATTCCTAACCACAAGAAT
>JAYVFX010000767.1:0-1856 GCA_043772795.1 Deltaproteobacteria bacterium | reverse complement strand
CAAGCGCAGCGTCAACAAGCCTTCCGTCAGCTCACCCCGGAGGAAGAAAACCAGCCCCACTTTCAACAAGCGGCGTGAGTCTTCTGTTCACCGTGCCAGTCCCGAGCTGACACCCTTACTACTGAAGAGCGTGCAGAGTTGGATGAATACGAGCGGATTACGTGTCTGTTGGAACTGATGCAATCAAAGGCGCGACTGTCTCTGAAGCACGCAGGGCTCTCATAAGTAGCATGTCCTGGATGCTGAATTGCGGCAGCTTGTCTGGCAACGGGCCGCACAGCGGTGTGAGTATTGTCAAGTTCCGGCAGATGCTGTCCTGCTTCCCTTTCAGATCGACCACATCATCGCTGAGAAGCACGGTGGCCCAACCGCAGCTGACAATCTTGCTTTGAGCTGTGAACGCTGCAACTCTCACAAGGGACCAAATATCGCCGGTTATCTTGAAGGAACTCACGTCCGGCTCTTCAATCCGCGGACAGATCGCTGGGCAGACCATTTCGTATGGGACGGTCCGATGTTAGTTGGGAACACTCCCATTGGCAAAGTGACAGTCGAGGTCCTCGCGATCAATTTACCGTACCGCGTGGCACTCCGGGCTGCACTAATGGAAGAAGGAATTTTCCCTCCAGAGTGAAGTAGTAGCCGTAGCCCGGATGAAACGGAGTGGAATCCGGGTATTCGGCCGAATGGGCGACAAGACCGTCTAGTGTCCAGGGAAGTCTTGGAGTCACAGACAGTCCAGAGTCACGGAAAGTCGCGGAGTCTGAGAGCCTAAGAGTCTGGGAGTCTCGCGGAAAACGAAACGGAGAACGGGCGAGCGGGCGAATGGGGGAAACGACGAGGAAGAGTCTAGACGTCACAGAAAGTTCGGAGTCGAAAAGAGTTCGGAGTGCGGAGTCGGGGAAAGGCGATAGGCTGAAGAGCAAAAAAACAAAAGGGAAAAAGGTACGAGAGGAATGGGGACGTCGTCACGCGGCTTGCCGCAACCGTCTCTGCTTGATCGGCGGGAGGACGACGCCCCGCGCCTTGGCAAACTCCAGAAGCAAACTGGGGTGTTTTTGTACGGCGCGTAGCAGGTTGTCCATTGCCACGCTTTGCCGTACCGTGCCCGTCTCGTAGCGTGCAAACGCTTTTTCCCCTCCTCCCAACAGCAACGAGAATTCCTCTTGTGTTAGGCCCAGCATCAGGCGCAAGCGACGGATCTCCTCAGCTGTGAGCAATCCATCAATGGTTCGTTGCCAGTCACGAATCTTCTGCTGATGCGGACGGAGCAAGCTGTGGTCAAGAAATTCTTCACGGCAGCGGGAACAAACGTAGATGACATAATCCGGAATCACTAAACGATGACCTTTGTACCTGAACGTTTCGGTGATGGTCTTGCGCTTGCACTCGCCTTCACCACACACCGGACAGGGTTTCCCTTCATACAGGAGAGTTTTCATAGATTTCCTCTAGCGTGCCTTGAATGAAACGACCGTAACGATCTCCGCAGTCGCGTCGAGCTGTACTTTGACGTACAACCGCTTCTCTTGATGCGTGGGGTGATACACGTCTTGCCAGAGTTGAGAGTTCGTGTAGATGGTCATACTCTTATAGAAGTCCTGCGGTCGTAGCTGCGTCACGCATTCTACGATGTCGTCTTCTTCCCAGCCCAAGCCGGCTGCATCTTTGAAGGCTTGCCGAGTAATAAGGCGAGAAGCTGGGCTCTTTATCAACCGCTTCACCGTGTTCAAGTCGAAGTGTGGTTTCCTTTTTTCGGTTCTCCGTCATTTGAGGTGGAGGCGATACGGCGCATACAAGATGCGGGGGCTTGAGCCCACTACATGATGAGTTCGGCTATTCCTAACCACAAGAAT
>JAYVFX010000766.1:0-2043 GCA_043772795.1 Deltaproteobacteria bacterium | reverse complement strand
AAAGAAGGCCGATGTAGATGCCGTAGAAGAAGGACATTGACGCTAGCAAGTTTTCCCCAGCAGTCGTCAGTATGGACAGACATGAGCGCATGCCGCAGGACGGCCCCATACCGGTTAGCCTGGGTGTTCTTTGACTCCGACGCGACACGCCTGGGCTTAGAATGAGCGTCAGCGGCTCAAGATCTCGACTTTGCGTCTCCGTTCGTCAAATTCCTGCGCCACACCAATCGCTGAGTATCAAGAATGAAGAATTTTTCGTTCTCGGTATACACTTCCCTGTTGTCGTCCCAGGTAACGATTCTCCCACCAGACACGCGGATCTCGTGCGGAGCGCATGGAATTGCCTGGTGTTGGTATATCCATCCAGAAATATCACCGCTGGTTTGTATCGCCTCGATACGGAAAGTCTTCGTATCAAGACGGTAGACTGGAGTTGTTCCATACTGCCGTCTACCCTGATAACCCAATGATCCGATGAGATAGATGTGGGTCATTCAATACGTCTCGCCCGTGGACGGCATCAAGTAACGCATCGGAGCCCGTGCTTCGCTTGTAATGGATGTCTGCTCCGTTCTCGATCAACGTCGCAACCTTCTGCCAATCACCGCCAGCCAAGGCAAGGGCAACGACAGTATAGTGCCCTTTGAAAGACTCGCGACTCTCTTGATGAACGTTCGCGCCGTGTTCGAGAAGCGTACGCACCATCTCGACGTTCGCTTTCGGACTCTGAATCGCGTGCATCAACGGCGTATTGCCACCGCGATCGTACGCGTTCACGTCGATCTCCTGATGCGGGCGACGTGCCTGCAAAAGCTCACGTAGACGCTGGAGGTCTCCGTTCTTGGCTAAAGAATGCAGGTCGTAAAAGGTCGACATGTCATTGATTTTCGTGTCACCCCGTTGAATGGGACAAACTATGAGGTCAGAGATTCACACCAAAAAATACAAAAGGGTGCAGTATGCTGCACCCTTACCAGAACGAGGTTGGCGCCGCAATCTTGCGCCCGCGGCTAGTAATTCACGGCAAACGAGGTGATGGTGCTGCCGGGTGCGGCATAATACGGAGCGGTCTGCTGGAGAGTAGCGTTAGTATCTTGCTCGTACAACAGAACATCACGAACTAATAGTGAGATAGGTCCTGGAGTCACGCTGTCGTAGTACGAATAGACCTCGATCTTGGTTGGATGGATGCCCGGCCCGACAGACCATCCTGGAGTATCTACCCACTGGGATATCCGTCCCCCATCCCATTCCCACGTCGCGAGCACTCCCTCATGTCCATCCTCACGCTGTGCGGTCACGATGACCTCGGTCCCTTTCCGAACACAGGACACAAGCGCGCTACCAGGGACTTGCGGAGAGGCCCACCACAGCTTGACCGGCGTCTTCTTCGGACACGTCTTCGGAGAATAACCGATACCGACTTCAACGTACTGATTACTGTGACTGGCCCCTACATCCCACAAAGCAGTCCAGGCCAGCACGTGGCATTTTCCCCTTGAGCATTTGGGATGCGCATCCATACGAAGCCGCGCTTGTGAGGCGTAGGCGACTTGAGCGGTATTACTCACACCGGTGTAGTAATAAGTATAGGCCTGTGCGGGAACAGCGCTCAGGAGCAGTAATCCTACGAAAAGGGTTCTCAGCAAATTTCTCCCTTCCCTTCTGTACATAGTCGCCTGAAGATCATAGAAAGTGCTAATTCTGGCGTTGACGTCTAGAGCGTTTGCGGTATCTACATTTGGTTGGAAAAATAAATCACCCATAGTGAAGATAAAGCAAAGCAGAGGCCAGAAGGGCCCAATTTTTCTAGAGCTTCAGGACGCGAGGGAACTCCTTGAGAACGCTCACCTTTCCGTTCCTACGATGCTTCGCCCCCTCAGGTGGCCCCGTCTCCACTGTAAAGGTTTCCTACAGCGACCAGGGCTGAATGCACTTTCCCACGCAAGAAAATGTAGAGAAACCAAGCCCGCCGCCAGAACAGACCAGTCTTCTACTGTAAAGTTTTCCAACGCTCGATAGCGGGCCGACGCGACGCATCTG
>JAYVFX010000765.1:0-2703 GCA_043772795.1 Deltaproteobacteria bacterium | reverse complement strand
TCGAGACCAACTGGTCAGGAAGTGCACACTTGAAACTCTTGTGTGGAGGAGAAGCGCTGTCTACAGAATTGGGGACGCGATTGCGCGAGCACGGAGCGGAGGTGTGGAACTTATACGGGCCAACAGAAACCACGATCTGGTCAGCCATACACCGGGTACAAGAAACAACGGGCTCGATACCGATTGGTCGCCCAATTGCCAACACACAAATGTACGTTCTCGACCAGCTCAGCCAGCCGGTTCCGATTGGCGTCCCAGGAGAACTGTACATTGGCGGGAGTGGGCTCGCACGAGGCTACCTCAATCGACCGGAGCTCACGGCTGACAAGTTTGTCGCTCACCCGTTTAGTCATGACTCAAGAGCACGGTTGTATAGGACCGGGGATCTCGTGCGCTATCTTCCCAACGGGAACATCGAGTTCTTTGGCCGGATGGACCATCAGGTGAAATTGCGTGGGTATCGTATCGAGTTGGGAGAGGTGGAATTTGTTCTCAACCAACATCCCGCCGTACGAGAAGCAGTAGTCATTGTCCGCGAAGATGTCCCTGGAGACCAGCGCCTGGTGGCCTATCTGGTCGGAAGCCAAGATTCGCCTCCCTCAGCCGGTGGCCTGCGGAACCATTTGCGAGAGGCATTACCCGAATACATGATTCCGTCCGCATTTGTGGTGCTGCCGGCGTTCCCACAGACGCTCAACGGAAAGATAGACCGCAAATCCTTGCCAGCGCCCGACCAAACGCACAGGGCTTCGGAACGCACGTTTGTTGCTCCGCGAACGCCGACAGAAAAGACTTTGGCTGAGGTCTGGAGTAAAGTCCTCGTTGTCAAACAGCTAGGAGTACATGACAATTTCTTTGACCTGGGTGGACACTCGATTCTCGCTGCACAGCTCACCGCACAACTGCGAAAAATCTTTGGAGTAGAGATTCCCGCGCATAATGTGTTCAGAGCACCCACAGTGGCGGAATTCGCAACCATGCTCGAAGCGTTGCTGTGGAGTAACCGGCAGTCTGAGGCCACTGCTACGTCCGCTGACCGCGTCGAGATCGATCTATGAGTACGTTCGAGTTCCTCTCTCATTTAAAAACGTTAGACATCCGTGTGTGGGCCGAAGGCGACCGCCTACGGTGTAACGCACCAAGCAATGCGCTCACCCCTGAACTTCAGGAGGAACTGCGAAGCCGCAAGACGGAGATCTTAGCCTTTCTGCAAGCTGCTGAGACGTGGGTAGAATCTCCCTCGTCTCTTGTTCCCATTCAGCCTACCGGCAGGAAACCGGCCTTCTTTGGCGTCGCCGGTCACAATGGAGACACTTTCTGTTACGTCCCCTTAGCCCGGTACCTTGGTGTCGATCGCCCCTTTTATGGGCTCCAACCTCCGGGTGTCGACGGCGTCGGGGCTCCACTGACAGCAGTTGAGGACTTGGCAACATATTTTGTTAAGGACATTTGCGCGTTTCAGCCCCAGGGACCCTATTTTGTTGGTGGGTACTGCCTTGGGGGAATTGTCGCTTTCGAGATCGCTCAGCAACTATGCAAGCAAGGTCGAGAGGTGGCCTTCCTGGCCCTCTTCGGCACCATGTGTCCTACTGCCTTTTCGCTGGTACACAGGGCTCGTTTCCAGATTGGCGAGATTGGGCGAAGGCTCGCACGTCATGTGACAAATCTTTGCAAGCATTCTCCCCGAGAGTGGCTTGCCTATTTACAAGCAAAGGGAAAAACCCGCCAAGAAGAGAACGAGGAAGAACAACGGCGCTCCGGAGAGAACCCGCACCGACAGCGTATCGAAGCAGCAACTGTATTTGCAGTACGGCAATACAAACCTCAGGTCTATCCAGGCCGTATCGCACTGTTTCTTCCCAACAATAATCCTGTTGATCTATTCGGAGATCGTTTTTTGGATTGGCAACGGTTCTCTGCAGAAACGCTAGATCTCTATACGGGCCCGTCGCAATGTGATGGGAACACCATGTTACGAGAGCCTCATGCCCAGACTTTTGCGGATCTCTTCCGTTCAAGTCTCAACAAAGTTCCGACATGAAGTCGCATTCCTACAGCTCGTGCAGTCTTGCTCCTCACCCTCAGACACCGATGCTCTGCAATCTTTCTCGTGACTCGCGGATATAGTGGCTGATATCCAGGTGCTGAATAAGCATCTTGTGTTTTCCCCGTGGCGTGCGTGGCAACTGGTCGACAGGGCGAACTTCAACGGTGCAACCGCCCTGCGTTTTCTCCCGTACGGCTTGCGCGAGTTTCTCAGTTTGTGATGCCGTGAGCGGCGTTGTTGATACCACCTTCATGACCACCCTACCCGGTTCGTCCTGCTCGTATTGCATGGTCTGAATATCATTGATGTCATCGAAACGAGCGAGGCCCAGCGTGCTCACCGAGATGAGCCGGTGATCTTTACAAACCAGAAACTCCTGGATCCGCGCTTCTATTCGCTCACAAACAGGATACAGCGGGAGATCAGGATGCGGATGGTCACTCAACAGCGCGAAATCGCCAGTGCGGTAACGCACGAAGGGCATTACCTGATTGTCGAAGCTCGTACCCACAATCTCGCCTAACACGCATGGCTGAGTAATCGGATTGCCGTCAGGGTCAAGAAGTTCAAACTTGCCGTACTGGGGCCAGAAGAAGAACCGCGGATCACCCGGCAGAGAGGCCGCCATGAGAACTCGTTCAGAATGTCCATAATGC
>JAYVFX010000764.1:0-3015 GCA_043772795.1 Deltaproteobacteria bacterium | reverse complement strand
GTAACACCTAGAGGAGGCAACATGACGAGAAACGGCGCATTACAAGATCTCCGGGTTATCGACCTCACCGACGACACCGGACGCTTCGCTACCAAACTGCTCACCGAAGCCGGCGCTGATGTCATCCGCCTCGGCCACGGTTCACCAGGCGTGACTATGAACGGTGATGCGGGTAAACACGGTGGTCTGCTTGATTGGTGGTACGATGGTGGCAAACAACAGCTCGCGCTTGACCTGAACTCCGTCGCTGGACAAGAGCAATTTCGCGCGCTTGCCGCGCGGGCCGACCTCTTGATCGAAACCGAGCCTCCTGGACGACTCGCGCAACTGGACATCGATTTCCCAGAATTGCAGAAACTCAACTCACGTCTGGTCCATGTCTCCCTCACGCCATTTGGCCGCCAAGGACCACGCGCACAGTGGCAAGTGAGTGACCTCGTCGCGGCGGCGCTTGGTGGCGTATTGTCATTCACCGGCACGCCGGATGCGCCTCTCAATGGCTGGGGTAGACAATGTTTCAATACTGCTGGTCTCTTCTCCGCTATCTGTGGCTTGGCAGGTGTATATGCAGCACGAGCCACCGGCCGCGGACAACACGTTGATCTCTCACTCCAACAGTCTGTGATTGCCTGTACCGAGCAAATGTTGATGTTCTGGTTCTTCTCCAAGATGTTTCCGCTCGCTGAGCCTCCACGACAAGCATCGCTGCACTGGAGTGGAGCATTCGAGGTGATGCGCTGCGCGTCTGGCTATGCGATGGTCACACCCGGTACGCATATGCCGAAGATGGTTGAATGGCTCGATGAAGATGGCATGGCCGGTGATCTCAAAGAACTTGACCTCTCCGAGATGCTAAAGGTGCTCCCTCACCTCAAGCATATTATGGAGATCCTACACGCGTGGGCGGCAACCAAAGATGCACACGAGTTGTTCCTTGCCGGACAACAGCGCCATCTCCCTTTTGGCGAAGTGCTAAACGTCGCTGGCGTCACCACGAATAATCATTTTCAAGCGCGCGAGTTCTTTCGCTTAGTGGACTGGAATGGCCCTACAGTGAAGATCCCAGGGCCGCTGTTCCGTACTGAAGCAACACCGGCACCGCCACCATTACCACCTATGGTGACCTCTAGTGATCCTGCCACCGTGCTCCAGCGTTGGACGCCTTCCTCAACATCAACTCCTTCTGTTGCTACCGGACAAAAGCCGCTCACCGGTGTCCGGATATTAGACTTCACCTGGGTTCTCGCCGGTCCGTATTGCACACGTGTGCTGGCTGATCTCGGTGCTGATGTCATCAAACTACAAACCGAAGAGCGCTCGCAGGGCGTCAATGGCAACGCTTTTCCGTACTTTGCACTATGGAATCGCAACAAACGCAGCGCCACTTTGAAGATGAAGCATCCACAGGCGTTGGCCATCTTTCGGCGCCTGGTCGAACAGGCCGATGTCATTGTTGAAAACTTCAGCGTCGGAGTGCTGGAACGCTGGGGTATTGACTATGACACCGTTCGCCAATGGAATAACAAGATCATTTACATGAGCATGGCCGGTGCTGGGCAAAGCGGTCCGTGGCGCGACTTTGTCACCTACGCGCCGACGATTCATGCTTTGTGTGGTTTGACCTATCTCACTAATCCTCCTGATCGCCAGGATATTGGCCTCGGCTGTGCGTATACCGATCATCTCAGCGGCCTCGCTGGTGCATTGGCTTTGCTTGAGGCGCTCGAAGCTCGCCGCCGGACTGGCACTGGTCAACGCATTGATCTCGCACAATTAGAGGTCGGAGCATACTTGGTTGGTCCTGCCTTCGCTGACTTGCTGAACAATGGACGTGAAGCGCATCCACAGGGAAATCAGGATGCATTTTGCGACTATGTTCCGAACAACGTCTATCGCTGCCTGAATAATGAATGGTTGGCACTCACTTGCCGTGACGATGCTGAATGGCATCGTCTCTGTCAAACAATTGACCTTCAGACATTCGCCAGTGATGCTCGCTTTGCTTCAGTTGAAGGACGACGAACACATCGAAACGAGATTGACCGTACGATCGGTACATGGGCAGTCCAGCAGAACGCTGAACACGCCATGCGTCAAATACAAGCCACAGGCGTTCCCGCTGGCAAGGTTTGCACCATGCGGGACCTAACGGAAAGTGACGAACAACTGAAAATACGGCAGTGGCTGATAGAAGTCGAGAATAAACTGCTTGGTCGTCATCAATTGGACAGCTTCCCTGCGGTCTTTAGCGATGCCACGTTCGGCTACACCCCAGCACCCTTCCTCGGCGAGCATAATTTTGAGGTGTATAAGGAATTGCTCGGAATGTCTGAAGAGGAGATTGCTACGGCTATTGGGGAAGGACTGTTTACGTAAGGGAATGAAACGTTAAACGTGATACGTGATACGTCAAAAATAAAACGTAACCTGAGGCGAGAATGTTCACGCAATACGTAATATGTGTGACGTGTTGCGTGACCCCGTATAACAATCTGAAGGAGAATACAGCATGAAAGCCATCCGCATTCGCGAATTCGGTCCACCTGAAGTACTAAAACTCGAAGAAGTACCAGACCCCAAGCCAGGTCCTGGACAAGTAGTAGTAAAAATTCACGCGGTGGGCGTGAATCCAGTCGAAACCTATGTTCGTTCCGGCATCTACCCTAAACCCCCAACACCCTTCACACCGGGTGCAGACGGCGCTGGCGTTATCGAAGCAGTTGGGGAAGGCGTGACGCGAGTCAAAGTTGGTGACCGGATCTATACTGCCGGCTCACTGACGGGCACCTACGCCGAGAAAGCGCTGTGCAAAGATACGCAGGTGCGTCACCTCCCCCAACGCGCCTCGTTCGCGCAAGGCGCGGCGATGTTCGTTCCCTATGGCACAGCCTATCGTTCATTGTTTCAGCGCGCCCAGGCAGTTCCAGGTGAAGTCGTTTTCGTCCACGGTGCTAGCGGTGGCGTTGGTATCGCCTCAGTACAACTTGCTCGTGCTGCGGGGATGACAGTAATTGG
>JAYVFX010000763.1:0-4221 GCA_043772795.1 Deltaproteobacteria bacterium | reverse complement strand
TCGCGTTGTCACCCCACGAGCGTCGCAGAGCAAAAGATGTCCGGGCGGGAGGGCGAGAATCCCGGAGAACATGGTCTGCGGAGCGGGTACGTACTTAAGCGACAAAAAGTTATTGAGCCCCTCGAGATCGAGGTGTGCCTGCACCTGCGGGTGACGGAGGATTGCTTTAATCTCAGAGCCAAACACCAAGTGTCCATCACTTTGAGTGTAGTAGAGCGGTTTAATTCCTAAGCGATCGCGGGCGACCACAAGGCGTTGCCGGCGGATATCCCAGATCGCGAAGGCAAACATGCCGCGGAGATGATGGACGCACTCTTCAGCAAACTCCTCATACAAGTGAACGATCACTTCTGTATCACTACTAGTTGCGAGAGTATGCCCGCGTTGTCGGAGCTCGCTGGCCAATTGGCGGTAGTTGTAGATTTCACCATTAAATACGACGACGATGCTCTTGTCTTCGTTAAAAATCGGCTGCTGCCCACTCGCCAGATCGATGATGCTCAAACGTCGCATACCGATCCCGAGGTTGCCGTTGACGTACATGCCTTCATCGTCCGGGCCACGATGGTAGATGGTTGTCAGCATTGAACGGAGAGCCGCTTCGTGAACCGGTTCGCCGGTGTAATTGTAAATGCCGGAAATGCCGCACATGTTTGTTATCCGCTGTTTCCTTAGCGCAAAGACACTTTTGCGTCGGGTTCTGGGGACGGTGATTGATACGAGCGCGAGTCTGCGTCGAGTTGCCTGGACTTCTCAAACCCTAGGCGTTGGAGGATCCCCGCCGTTCGTGCGCCGTTCCGTGGGGAGAACAACTCTTCTGCGAGTTTGCGGTTCTGGTTTCCCAACCTCTCTCTCAGTGATGAGGATTCGTAGACCTGTAAGATGGCCTGCGCTAGTCCATCGACATCGTTTTCATCGACGACAATTTCTTTAATAATGCGGGGGATTTCCACGTGACGAGTAGTAATGACTGGTTTCCCGAAGGCCATTGCTTCAATCAGCACGTTGGGAAATCCTTCGGCGACTCCACTTGCTTCCGTGCGGCAGGGCAGGCAGAAGACATCGCAGGTGCGATACATGGCCTTGAGGGCGTTGCCACTGAGTTTGCCCAAGAAGGCGACCTGCGCTGAGACGCCTAACTGTGAGGCCATCCCTGGAACGTCGACGCCTTTTTCTGCTCCTTCGCCGCCAACGACCCAGACTTCAATATCGTCACGACCAAGTTGTTTGATGGCTTTAAAAAGAACGTCATGTCCTTTGCGTTCGACAAAGAACCCGACGATGAGGACCACAAACTTGCGCGTCGGACGATAGTCTTCAGTGTCGACGCTGTACCTGACTATTTCGACTCGGGACGGAGCAACCTGGTAGTGTGCGGCGAGATATTCGCGGTTGTATTCTGTGGGAGTAATAATCTGATCACATGCAGCCAACGCGCGTCGAAAGAGCCGTGGGTTGGGGTTGTCGTAGAGTTCGTAGGCGTGAATCGTGACCGCCAACGGCTTGTCGAGAATCCGTTTGCAGAAATAGCCGACGAAGAACTTGCGGTCCCCAAACGTCGCGTACAGGACCTCAACCTGTGACATGGAGCGAGAGAAGTACCACGCCAGCGCAAAATCAACCACTGCACCCAGAGTGAGAGCCTCCCATAACAATCGCAGATAGCGGACCGGGGATCGTAAGCAGAAGTAGGGCTGCCAGAGCAGTACAGCGAGGAGATGCCAGCGATGTAAGTGCCAGTCAGGCTTTGCTTCGTACAGCCCTGACCCATACTTGGTGGGAAACAGATGAATCGTGCACCCGGTTGCCGCAAGAATCTGGATCTCGCGATAGATGAAATGCTCGAGGCCTTTCTTCATTGAGGCAATGACACCAATATGCATGCAATGTTAACGCACCGGTACGTGCGTATCCCCCTTCCTGAGGTCTAGAGTCACTGAACGTGAGTTGGGAAGTAGCAAGTGGTACAAAATCATACTGAGATATCTTGGGTAGGAACGCTGATCACTCAACAGCCGGTAGTCACCATGAGAGTAGGAAAAGCTGCCGTTCTCACGTTGCCGATCGAGAACATACGCGTACGCACGCCGAGCGACCGCAGCATAGTTGCCGTCCTCGATTTGGTCCGCCCGCGTAAGAGCCGCCGCGACCGCTGCTGCATGATATGTCACCTGTCGATAAGAGTTGCCGCACTCGTAGAGCGCGTGTCCATCTGTGGCCACACCGCTTGAGAGAAAAGCCGCCACTCGGGTCACGAGTGGAACAACCGCTGAATCTTGACTAATCTCATAGTACCGTAACAAGTCGAGACATTGAAATGCGTTATATTGATAGCACTGGAAGTGCAGCCGTGGGGTGCAAGGTGCTGCTCCTGCAACCGTGTACGGAAACTCTCCGTTCGGTTGTTGGACAAAGCGAAGAAAGTTTAACAACTCGGCAACGGGATTCAGATAGGTGTCGTCATGCGTTGCGTTGCTCAGCTCAGCTAAAAACCGCAGGACGAAAACGGTGTTGTTGGGGACACGTTCATCAGCCCGATGGGCAAAGTAATTCACCGCGAGTTGGTCGCCATTGCGCTGGAAGCCGATAGTCTCCAGTAGAAATCGGTGCCAGCGTAACGCACTGTCGAGAAACTGAGGGTCTCTGGTGTGCCGATAACTTTCGAGTAGCCCGAGCGCCGCCCAGGTTCCTTCGGCAGTGGCGATCCGTCCTGTCCACTCGCGATTGGGATATTCCCAGGCTCCATCGTCGCGTTGCTGTGCTCTCATTTGTACGGAGCAGCGGTTCGCAACTTCGTAATAATGCTGCTCACCGGTTTGTTCAAACAAGCACCAATTGCTTAAGGCCCAGTAACCCTGGGCTTGGAGGTAGTAATAGTCGTCATTCCACGGCAACCAACGGAGATAACTCTTTGCGAAGCGGCCGAGACGATAATTGAAGCGGATGCCTGGATCAGGACCACTCAACGTCTGGCCGTTCCAGTGGTGCTCCTGGAGATACGCATGCAAGCGCAGGGCTGGCTCGACGTGGCGGTGCTGTGCTGGTGTACGTTGCATTTTTCCCGTGGCGGTGCTGTCGTGAGTGGACAACGGAATGTGGTAAGAAGTTGTCGGCATGTCTGTCACTCAGTTTACCTGCTTAATCACATCGAGTTTCTCTGGATAGCTCTGCGGATCTAGTGGCTTCAGAAAGAAGCCCCGTACGGTGCCGTCCACGATCAACAATCGCTTCAGGAGGCTCGCAACTGTGAGGGACACACTCTGCTTGCGGTATATATCGATAACGAGAACGCCCACGAACAGTAGGAACCAGAGCCCAAACCAATGCCAGTGTTGGCGAGCGACAGACCAGACAACACTCGCCGCTCCGACTAGTAGACCAAGTCCAGGGATGAGCCCGTATCCTCGTTCCCACAGGTATGGCCAAAAGGTTTTCCTGCCGAGATGGTAGCGGAGACTTTGTCCGGCGCCGAGGTACAGGTTTCGCCGCCAGCGATTCACTAATGTCGAAAGCGCCTCACTGGGAGTGGAGTAGTGATACGCGATGGGCATGTGCAATTGGACAATGCGATTCCCGGCCTGGCGGATACGAATACAGAGTTCGGGCTCTTCATCTGAGTAGAGGTAGGGATTGAAGCAGCCGACTTGATCCAGTGCCTGCCGACGGTATAGCGCAGCTCCGGCAACGTAGGGGACGTCAGTGGTCGTTGCGTCAGGAGAGGCTGTCACATGAGCAACGCTTCCTGCTGTCTCTGTCGGAGAGATGTCAACTGTCACGCCGGTGATTACTGCGACCTCTGGCTGAGTACGAAGAATGTGCAGCGCATGGCGTAACCACTCTGGGTGCAGTTCCATATCGCCATCGAGAAAAAGTATGAGGTCTCCGGTTGTGTGTTTATAGCCGACGTAGCGCCCAGCCGCTGGTGAGAGGTGTTGGTCAGTGTGGAGCTGGAGCACGTTGATGGCATATTCGCTTGCGTATGCAGTTGTCTCGTCGGTTGAGGCCGAATCCACCAAAGTAATCTCGCGCGAGAATACCGCAGTGGTATGGTGGATGACCGACTCGATCAGCCGACGAATATTCCACGCTTGGTTCTTACTAATGAGGATCACCGACAGTTCAGGCATGGTCGAATCTCCATCCGTATTGTGGCGAATCATAACGCGCTGTTGCCTTTTCGTGTTTCGAGATAATCGACATGACTGTCAAAAGTGCGGTGCA
>JAYVFX010000762.1:0-8466 GCA_043772795.1 Deltaproteobacteria bacterium | reverse complement strand
TCAGCATACGGCTGCCAGTACGGTAAGACAGCTCCATACAGCGAGGCTTCCACAGCATTGGCTGGCAGTCCCTTGAGGGCCTCAATAAGAATGTGCGCGCCCTTCGGCGGAAAAAGCATCCCACTATAGAGGACTCGTAACGGTGCTCCGGCTGGCGGTTGACGGACCGAGACCGTCAGAGGTTTGACTCCTAATGGCACGGCACGTAACTTCGGTCGTAACGTAGGAAAATAACCGGCGATCTTCTCGCTCAGAAATATGGATGGAGTAATGATCAGCTGCGCGGCCTGCATCGCCTGTTCCATCGTCGCCAAGCGGTGAAAAATGTCTTCTTGTGAGGCAACGCCTTGCAGACAAGGCACACAGCGCTCACCACGCTCGGGCCCAGGACACAGTTTTCCCTCAGCATCGATCAAGTGAATGCGATGACAAGGAAAAAAGAAATCATGCAAGCTCAACACAACCGGGTAACCCTCGGCAGCAGCTAGAGGAATGAGGCTCGCGGAAAAATGGGCAATATGCTGGAAGTGGACGACATCCGGACGCGTGCGCGCTAACAGCCGCAGAAACAGCTCATCATAAAAATGGTTATCGTAGAACAAACGAAAGGTGGTCGTTTGAGTATGATTGTTGACCACCCTCACCACCGTAACGCCGTCAGCCTGTTCTTCACGTAGCGAAAATTCGTCAGCTGTGCGATCTTCGGTCCGCGTCAGTACCGTCACTGTGTGACCACGTGCGCGTAATGCCTGCGCGAGGTAGCATGTCACTAGTTCAGTCCCAGCCCAAGCATCAGGGGGAAATCCGTGGACGATCTGGAGGATGCGCATCGGTTTGGTCACGCAAGCGGAATGAAAGCCCAAGAGGCAACGTCACGGAGACATTTCTTTGGCGGTATGGTAGTGACGTATAATGCGGTATCCTATACGAAAGTCGCTATGAGGAAAAGGTGCGCGATTCTGACCTCGTTCGATCCCTACGCTTTCAAAGGCGGGATTGAAACGTACACCCGTCAGATGCTCACCGTACTCCAAGCGCAGAACTACACAGTTGATATCTACCACACCCAATCTCTGCCAAAGGCATCCAGCACCTCACCCTCACTACCGACCCCAGCTCTTCACAGTCCTTTTCTGAACAGCCTGTGGCAGGTTGGTAGAGCGTTTTACCTCGTCGATCATTTGTATGACTTCGTGATTGCCCATGCGTTCTTCGGTTTCGCCTACTCTCCTCCGCGTATCCCGGCGTTTACCGTTTTCCACTCAACCCACGCACAGTATGCCGAAGCGAATCGCGAGTTGTTCTCTCCTGAGTGGTACTTTGAAGTCAAACATCTCTTCGGCCTCGGGGCAGAACGATTATCAACCGTCGGGAGGAAGGTGATCGCCGTGAGCGAGGCGGTAGCACATGAAGTGACCACGCATTATGGAGCAACCGATATTACCACAGTCCTCACGGGAGTAGACCAGACAGTGTTCTTTCCTCGGCCCTACAAAAAGGAATTGCGCGATCAGTTTGCTATTCCGCGTAACGCGTTTGTCGGAGTGTTTCTTGCGCGTTGGGGCGCAGACAAAGCCGTCGATGTTTTGCAAGAGATCATGGACGCAACTCCGGAAGTGTTCTGGGTATTGATCCTCGGGAGTGGCGCGCCGTGTCCGTTACATGAGCAGCCCAACCTGAAGATTATTGAGAATGTCGAGCGCAGCGAAGTGGCGGCGATTCTCTCGTGTGCGGATTTCCTTTTGCATCCCTCACGGTACGAAGGGTTTGGCTTAGCTGTCGCAGAGGCGCTCGCGTGTGGCCTGCCGGTGATCGCCGCACCCGTGGGAGTCGCACAAGCAGTGCTCCAGCAACCGCCCTTACCATCGTTGCTGCTGCCGTCTTACCGCGAAGGAAAACACCGTGTGACTGCCGCAGCGGTTGAGGCGATCACACGGTTACAGACCGACGCGGACCTGCGTCACGCCTGCACTCAGGCTGGTGTGGAAATCGTGACCCGGTCGCTGAGTCTCCAACGCTGGGAACACGCTTTTATGGCCGCACTCACTGTACCAACCAGACCTGAGCACTCGACAACACGCTCGGGAACAGAAGGGCGCCTCCAGTGAACACTGGCTTACCACCGGCACAGCGTATTCTCGTTCTTGCTCCCCATCCAGATGATGAAAGCCTCGGGTGTGGGGGAACGATTGCACGATATACCCGGAATGGCGCTCTTGTTGAGCTCGTCGTGGTATCAGACGGAGCGGCACTCGATGAACCGGATGGGCGGCACGACGATCTCGTTGCCGCTCGCCTGGAAGAAGTGAAAGCTGCGGCAGCAATTCTTAGTCTCCAGAACATTCACACCCTGGCACTCCCCGATGGGCAACTCTCACAGCATGAAATGGCAATCCAGAAAGCCATCCATGATCGCATCTTGGTATTTCAGCCGGATCTCGTGCTGGCACCATCTCCCATTGATGGCCATCAAGACCATGTGACGGTCGGTCAGGTGGCACTCCAACTTTTTCGCCGTGTTCCCGGTTGGGTGCTCGCGTTCTACGAAGTGTTGGTGCCACTGCACTACAATTGGCTTGTTGATATTAGCGACGTCCTATCGGTAAAGAAGCGGGCGGCCTTGTGTTATCAGCGCAGCCTCTTCCAACAACCTGCCCTCTTTTGGGAGGCGTTTCAGGCACTGAATTTGTTTAAGTCAGCGTTTGTTCACCGCCACGGGTTCTTCGAAGCACTGTGGGTGTTACAGTCACCACCCACCGATCAAGAAGTCATTGCGTGGACAACGTACGACTTTCGCTCGAGCGACGGTAACCAACTCTCAGTGCAGTCGGTGCGCGAAGTTGACGAACTCGTTTTTGCTCTGCATGAAAAAGCAAAAATTATCACCCAGAGTGAACAACGACAGAGCGTTCTACAACGAGAGAATGAGGAACTCCGGCAGACATTGCAAGTGCACGTGGCAACCGGCGCCGCGTTGCAGAAAACGCTCGACCAACACACCAGTGAGCTGGAACGACTGCGCAAACAGGTCTCAGTACGCGGGCCTCGTGGCCTGCGACCGTATATCGATCGCGCGTTTCCCATAGGCACGCCACGACGAGCGGCATTGAGTGCCCTGAAGCGCCGGATCGCTCAATACACGTCAAAATCGCCGAGGGAATAGTAAAAACTCTCGGCTAACCCGCGCGCACTCAAGCGCTGGTCAAAAAGACGACACTCAAGCCAATGTTCGGTCTCTTGTGCCGTGTAGTTTCCAGTCGTGCAGAGAAGCCGATGTTCCCAGGAAAACGGCGGGAACCAGCCTTCGATGCTCTCCGCTCCTTCTTCTCGTGCAACGGTCTCAATTCCAGCCAGTAACGTCGCAGTAAGATCTCCATCACTACGCTCAAGCAATAATTCCATCAGCAGTGCTTTTCCTCCCTGCATCCCAATGACGGCGAGAGCAGGAGCTGCAGGAATCGTGACGATGCGGTAGCGCCGATCTGGTCGCGTGAGATACCGCCACATCAGGTACGCATGATCTCGACAGGTTGTGAGGGTGAATTGTTTCTCCAATTGCTGCCAATGGACATCCCAATTGAGTGGCAACACATCAAACACCACACCGGCCGAGGAACGCTGCGTGAGAGAAGACGAGAGGATTTTCTGCACTTGCGAGACCCGGGCAACCGGCTCATAGCCGACAAGCAGTTCGCCGAGACGCTTATGCCGTTCAGTCGGAAAGCCATAAATAAACAAGCTCGGCTTCTCCCCGAGTTCACGCATGAACGCCTGAATAGCGCGGCGAAACAGCCCTTTGCCCTGATACCGAGGATGGCACATGGTATCGACACTGTCCCAAATGAGCGCCGTCTGTCCTTCCCACACTGCTCGCTGCCGTATCGCAGCAAAGTGACAGACGATGTGACCATCCTCTTCAGCCACAAAGACCGGGGGCCGTTGATCTCCACGCAGGTATTTCCACTGCCAGACAGCAAGTGGCATCTCACTCTGGAACACCAGCGGAAAGAGCTGAAGAATGCCTTCCTCATCTCCAGAGTGATACGGACGAATCACTGTCATTTTCTTTTTTCTCTACAGTCCACTACGGTGAGACCTTTTGCCAGCGCCACTGCTGAAGCAGTCGTACCTCTGGTAACGAGAAAAGTCGAGCAAAGAAATCTCCTTCTTCAAGCTGCGCCCACACCTCGATCGATAAGGAGAGATCTTGAGGTGCGGATAGGAATCGTCCGATGGCTGGCATACACGATGGAACTGGAGAGAGTTGCCACAGGTAGCCGGTCACCTGCTCCGCTGAGAGCGAGAACTGGGGCGGGTCACGACAAATGCCGAGATCAATATATTCACGGAGTTGGTCGGATTGAGTACGCCGTTGCAGAAGCTGGGTGGCAACGGCTGACACTGCGGTCCACAACCACACGCCATAGTGTTTGTGGAAGTAGCGGGTCTCAGATTCTCGTCCACGTTGCTGTGCCGCCGCCGCTTCTTGTCTTCCGCTTTGGTTATGCAGGTGGGTGACATGTGCGGCAGGAACACAATACAGCTGATACCCTTTCTGCCGTACTCTTCGGCACCAATCCGTGTCTTCATAATACAAATGAAACTGTTCATCGAATCCACCGCAGGCCGACAGCACCGCACGACAGGTTAAGATACAACAGCCGGACAGCATCGGACGACGGAGTGCCTCCCAAGCTTGCCAAAAGCGAACCGCTTCTCGTACCCAACGTTGCTCACGCCGTCGCTGCCACCACGGCCACAGGCGTCCGCCTATGTCCTGGAGGTATCCTCCGAGCGTCACTGGATCAATCGGTGGGATCAGGAACGAACGTTCACGATCCCACCAGAGGCGTGGACCCACTGCGCCACAGTGCGGGAATCGCCGGAATGCGTCGATCAGCGTTTGCAAGGCCCCAGGGAAATACCACGTGTCAGAATTGGAAAAGAGGACAAATTCACTATTTGTCACCACAGTCGCTTGATTAAGCGCGGTTCCATAGCCGCGATTGTCGCGATTGTAGATCACCTGGGCATCGATACCGACGAGCGCGTCCCGCTCCTCAGGGTGCGAGTTATTATCAATCACAACGATGTCGAATGGTGCCGGTGTACCGTCAGGCCAGACGAGGCGTTGCGCTCGCAAAGACGTAACACAACTACGAGTGATCTTGCTTGTGTTATAGTTAACAATCAGTACCGCGAGCAGGGCATGCGAGGCCATACAGCGTCAACGTTCTCCAACGGATCGAAATACCTGCTCAATCCGCTCCGCCACACGGGCAAAGGTATACTGTTGCGCAACCGCTAGCCCCCGCTGACGCAATCGAGTCTGCAGTTCACCATCTTGCAGCAACTGCCGGAGGGCGCTTTGCATACCGGCTACGTCACCCTCGGCAAAGAACACCCCCCAGTCTATCGTCCCAGCAAAGCAGCGAAACGAAGGAACATCACTCGCAGCAACTGGGATTCCACACGTTAAAGCCTCTAACGCGGGTAAGCCAAATCCCTCACGTGCGTGCACAGGGGCAAGCAACACATCACAGGAACGATACAAATCCCCCATTTGATCCGGACGCAGATGGCAGTGGTATTCGTCAACGACCCCAAACGCCTGCTCGTCCGGCGAACAGGCAAGCGCTGAAACCCGCACCACCTGTATCGGTAACTCTTGTTTCAGCGCTTGCAGAGCAGTTAATCCCTCAGCAATCCCTTTACAGTCATCTTCATACAGACCGACTAACAACACCCGATACGGCGCGCTCCGCGGTTGCTGTTCTCCGGGAAAGAACACAGAGTGATTAATCCCTTGACCGACGTTGTGGGCGGTTTTTCCGAAATGCTGCCACACTAACTGTGTAAGCGGCTCGTGGATCGTTAACATCAACGTAGGCAGCCGATACACCGCCTCAATTGCCGGTCGTATCGCGGAGTAGGCCAAGGTGTCGCCTTCATATCCTTGGCACAGATGAACTGGCCAGCCTTTCCCGCATTCCACTGCGGCCTTTACTGTCGGCCAGAACGTGCCGATCATGAAGTCACACTCGGGAAGCGTTGACGGTAAAAACTCCTGGACTTGTGTGAATGGAACCCGCAAATCATACCAGTGCGGCCGCGCTCCCTTGGATACAATCTCAACCTGATGGCCGCGCTCTTGGAGAGCCTCGGCCTGCTCAAAGGTGACTTTCACTCCGCCACAAAGCGGAGTACCTTCTGACAAATAACAAATACGCATAGTAAGCCTACGAGTCAGTCACTCTGAACCTGGGGGTTACCGTCGTTCTAAAACGACGCGGAGACAAGGTAACGATCTCATGCTTGATCCAAAGCTTATAGCTGCACTACAAGAACTCTCCGGGGACGACCTCGTGAGTACACTTCGCACTGAAATTGGTCAGCTTGATCTAGCAGATCGGTTCACACTGATCCACCAGTTAGGAATTTATCACCACCCGGAAACCGTCTCCGGTGCAGGGTCAACGCTGGATGAGACACGCGTACTGCGTGAGGCGCTACCAACGCTGGTGCGACAGGAGCAAATTCGTAGCCTACTCGATATTCCATGCGGTGACTTTCACTGGATGCGTTATGTTGATCTCTCTGGCGTTCAATACATTGGCGCAGATATTGTCCCCGGTATCGTCGCACAGAATCTGATTCGTTATCAAAGCGCACATCGGACGTTCGTTGTGCTTGATGCGACACAGGAACCTTTGCCAGACGTTGACCTCGTATTTTCCAGAGATCTGCTCATCCACCTTAGTCTCACCGATATTCGCTACGTGTTGAAAAATATTGCGGCAAGTGGGTCACGGTTGCTCCTGACAACTCACTTTACCAGCCGCAGTGAGAATCTTGATATCGAATCCGGCGACTTTCGTCCCGTGAACCTCTGCTGCGCACCGTTCTGGCTCCCAGAGCCGCTCACGGTCTTCATAGAGGACAGTTCTTTAGGAAACGGCATCTTTCGCGATCGCGGTATGGCTCTCTGGCGCATTGCAGACGTACAAACAGTATTGGCAAATAGCTGAGCGCGTTCTTGCAATCGTGTTATTCTGTGCAACTGTGCCTCAATTCACCGCCCGCTCCTTCTCTCCGTCCCAGGAATGCGGAATATGGAAAATCCCCCATTCCTTCCCACCCGTCGCAATCGTCACCGTTTGAGCTGCGGTTTTCTGATCGTACACATGTACCGCATGTTCATCAAAAAGAAAAATCACGACCCTGAATGAGCCATTGCTGAGGGGTAACTGGGGAAAGCGAATTGTTTCTGTATAGGCGGTGCGGCCTGTAAACGGAGAAAATCCATCGCTCAGCGTAGTCGTGGCAAAGCAGGTAAGGTTGTCCAGACGATCTACGGCAATCCCCAGGTGGAATAGTCGCTCTGGGTGATCACTCTTCCAGCGAATCCGTACTGCGAGTTCTTCTCCTCTTCTGACTATCCTGCTGTTTCCCTCGAGAACTCCCGCCTCGATCTGCACTTCTTCAATTTCCCCTCCAGCCTGAATCGCACGCCAGTGTTGCGCTTGTACATGTTCGGCTTTTGACTGGAGATACGCTTCGTAGGCATTGATGACCTGTGACGTTGGACCACGGGCCTCAATGTGCCCATTTCGCAACCACAGAGATTCTTGGCAAAGCATATTGATACTGTAAAGCGAATGCGAACACAGCAGTAAACTTCCACCGTGCTCCTGAAAGGTACGAATCCGATCGATGCATTTCTTCTGGAAATATCCATCGCCCACGGCCAGGGCTTCATCAACGATAAGCAAGTCCGGATCAACACTCACAGCGAGAGAAAACGATAATCGCATGCCCATGCCGGTCGAGTAACTCTTGAGCGGGCGCTGCAAAAACTCCCCGAGTTCCGAGAACGCGGCAATTTCCGGCAGTTTCGCCTCTATTTGCTTACGCGAGAAGCCCAGCAGTGCGCCGCCGACCAGTAAATTCTCGATCCCACTAAAGTCAGGGTGAAACCCCATTCCTAATTCGATAATCGACGCGACACGGCCATCAACAATCGCGCTTCCTGTCGTTGGGGTGCTGGCGCCGGTAATGAGTTTGAGTAGTGTCGATTTTCCCGCGCCATTCTCTCCGAGAATTCCGAAGGACGTTCCCTTTGGCAGGGCAAAACTGACGTCTTTCAGCGCCCAAAATTCTTCATGGTAGCGGCGAGCAGAAAAAATCTCCTTAAAGCGATCAACCGGGTGCGCATACAACCGGTAACACTTACTCAGGTTATTAACGGTCAAGATCAATGAAGACGGCACACGTATTTCCGTAGCAACTTTGATAGCAAAAAAAAGGGCGGGGAGAACCCCGCCCTTTAGGTCAACTTAGGAGAAGACTACAACAAAAAATGCGGTCTTCTGCCAAGGGTTTAGTTATTCAGACACACCAGAATAGTTCGTATACTGCCGATGCGCCGGGAACGCAGCATCCCACCGCAATGTCGCATTCGAACTC
>JAYVFX010000761.1:0-2397 GCA_043772795.1 Deltaproteobacteria bacterium | reverse complement strand
GTGATACCCCGTGCTTCCATCGCTTCCCGCTCGGCCTGGATGCGTTCAGCTAGATGGGCTGGGGTATAGCTTACCGGGGGTTGGGTGCTCGGTGTTGGGGGTTGGGAACTCAGAACTTGCCCCGTTAGGGGCATCCCGCATTCTCCGCAGAACTTCGCCGTTGGTCGCACTTCGCGGCCACACTGCGGGCACGCTCGTACGAGCTTCGTTCCACACTCTTCACAGAACTTGGCTTGGTCGGGGTTGTCAACGTTACAGCTTGGGCAGCGCATAGACTTTCTTTACTCTTTACGGAGCTTGGTATGCAACACCTATGCTTTAACTAGTAGTCAGTCACGTTGATTATGAGAGGTGGAGAGGAGTGGCGTCATTCCCGCGAAAGCGGGAATCCAGGAGGCATAACTACAGACACGTGCTTATTTTCCGTGGATGCCCGCCTACGCGGGCATGACGGAAATCGACCCATCAAATTCAGTGTGACTGACTACTAACCCCCAAACACTTAAGGTTCGTCTTGGCGAGTGTCTCAAGTCCATGAAAAAATTATACGTCCAATCCCACTGAGCGCATCAACGCGAGGGCATTACTCTTTTGTACGATTCCAGGGCGCATACGATAGTCAAAGACCAGTTTGCCATCGACAAGTTGATCTTCAAAACAGACATTGGCTGCGCGCAGTGCCAACGTTTCTGCAATGTGGGCTAATGCCAGGTCGTGGGTCGTCACCAGCCCAATCGCATTGCGATTGATGAACCCGAGAATCAAAGCTTCAGCTCCAACGCGGCGGTCGTGCGAATTGGTGCCATGCAAAATTTCATCGAGCAAGAAGAGCAGCGGTAGTGGGCCTTTCGCTATATCCATGAGCTGTCGAAGCCGGGTAATCTCGGCATAGAAGCGGGAACTCCCGGCCTGTAGCGAATCTTGAATACGGAGTGTGGCGCCAACCGCAAGCAGAGAGAGCCGTAACCGCTGGGCGCGAACCGGAGCACCAGCAAGCGCGAGCACCACATTGATGCCGATCGTGCGTAACAGCGTACTTTTGCCTGACATGTTCGACCCACTCACTAAGAGGACATGTAACTCGCCGCCGAGCTTCACGTCGTTACGCACACATTGTGCACTCGGGAGCAGAGGATGACCAATCGCTTCTCCGTCAAAGCAGGGGCCATCGGCAATGAGTTCGGGAAATGGGTCTTGTGGGTGTTCATAGGCATATCCTGCCAGTGCACAGAGCGCTTCGAATTCACTAAGGGCTATCAGCCAACGAGGGATTGCGGCACCGGAACGTACACGCCAGGTTTCAATAGCCAGCATGATTTGTGTCTCCCACAGCAAGAGAAAAGCGATGGGAATAAACAGTTGATTCTTGGCGGATTCGAGGAGAGAGATCCACTGTCGCAATCTGGTGATTTGCTTGGAAGGAGGAAGACCATTCGTATCCAGAGCGGCACGCAGCGAAACGAGTCGAGGACTGTAAAACTGCTCAGTTTCAAGATGAGCAAACAACTGCGAAAAGAGAGTCAGGTCACGAACAGCATGGGTCACCCCGATGCCAGCTTGTCGCATCCACGGTCGGAGGCGGATCTCAAAGGCAAACTTCAGTAGTAGTGCCAGCAGAAACCACAGCGGTCCCCAGCCAAAAACAACTTGTCCGAGCAATGTGAGCACAGTAAGTCCGGCAAGACTCACAGCGATGATCCGCATCACAGTGAGGCGAGAGAGCGCAGAAGCTTGTGCCCACGCGCTCAACACCTCTGGATGGACACCAGCACGAACATCTTCTCCGAGCAAGGCAATAGTTTCTCGCAACTCAAGGCGTGGACGGAGTTCTGTAATTGCGACTTGTCGAGCATGAACTTCCTCAGCTGTCGCGGGCGCACAGAGCCATGCAGCGAGTGTCGCTTCACCACCGCGTGTACGTGCAGTACAAAGCAGCTCAAAGAGTGAACCTTTGCCGAAGAGATCAAGATCCTGTGCATACGGATGATGTTCATCAAGGAATTCAAGACCTTGTTGTCCTGTCCCGCTCCAGCGATCTTCGAGCCTAGCAATGCCTTGCTCGTAGAACGCGACTGCGCGTTTGGCGCGGCGGATTTTTGCACGAACACCTTGATGGAAAAGGACTACCGCGAGAAACGCTGCAAGTGGAAGGAATAACCACCATCCGGAAAGCGTGCCAGGACGAGTGGCGAACCACCAGAGTGCGACGCCAGCAAGAAAGACAGCTACGCGAATGTTGCCGAGTGTCAGATGTTGACGCTCTAGACGAGCAACCTCCGCTTGCCAGTGCTGCCGTCGCTTGTGATACTCAGCCTTTGGATCATCGAGAAATCTAGGTATTGATTCGTTTATTTTCACCTTCTTTGCGTATCATCATCTGTGATTTTTCGCACGAGC
>JAYVFX010000760.1:0-21490 GCA_043772795.1 Deltaproteobacteria bacterium | reverse complement strand
ATCTATCGACACTACTACCGGATTAAGATTTCTTTCTAATTATCAGTGCAGGAACGACAACGGCAGTAGGATGCTCTCTTCACGGCCGTCGCCTCGGTGCGGTGTTCGACGCTCATTGCCAGTAGCCCACGCTTTGCTGCACCCACGAAAGCGAGGTGCCCTATGGGGTTCACAGATAGATGTGATCTATTTGCCGCGTTTCACGAAGATGGGTTCAACCGCATCCTCGGCCACGTCATGCAGCAACGCCCGTCACTGTTCAACTATGCAACAGCTCAGGTACTGAGTAACCTGGAACTTCTCTGTGAGGTTATCAAGCCGCACCCGATTGTCCCGAAACGCAGCAATCCTCTGGTGACCCTGATTGATCCTCTTCCAGTACCCGGCACGAATTATGGGATAAATTTTGCCGTACAGTTGACTGAGGTGCGGTTAGACTTTCATCCTGGTGATGAGTTCGCGCTCCCGCCAGAGCTCACCCCTCCGCTCGGTGCGCAACGCTTTGCCCTCCGTCTCAAACTCTGCGCAGGGATCGGCTGTCCACCCGAGGATTTGATTGACAAGCTTGTGCCACCGCCGCCAGATCCTAATAAGGAGTCAAAAGATCGACAGCGGGACAACGACAGCCGCGGGGCAGAAACTCCGAAAGTCCCACTTACTCCGCTCCCAACCCGGAAACTCACCTGCTTCTGTCTAGAAGCTTATCTGGTCGGCCGTATGGTCATTACGCAGTACTTTGGCAAGCCCTTCTTGGAGATGAAATTGGTGAGATTTGAGATCGTCGACATTAAACCTACTGAATTAGAGAATGGCATTGAATGCTATGTCGGGACGATGCTTCGCTTAGCCGTTCTCCCGAAGCTTCGTATTTTACTGGAACAGACCGTCTTCGACATTAAAAAATCTCTCGACAATCTCAAGAAATCCATCTTTGTCACTATCACGCCGACTCCAGCGCCCGGTACTGTCCCCAATAACCCAGCGGTCGAGGATGATCAAATGAAGCTCTTTCTTAATGTGGAGGTGCACTAAAATGGCACACTTAACGCTCGCTGCAGCAGAAAGGACTTTTGTCAAACTTTTTGAACGTCTCCGAGACGAATTCGTCTTCGCCGATGCGAACAGTGGAACCTTCGGCCCGTTCTCTGGTGGTTATGATGTCAAACTACACCTTGAAGGTGGGACATTGGACTTACGCGCAGACAATACGGTCAGTATCAAAGAGTTAGACATCAAGTGGGATAAACTCGATTTCTCGCTCGGATTTGATATCTCAGAGATTTGTATCGGGGGATTTTGTATTATTCCAACACCGTTCGGCTGTGCCTTGCGAGCCCCTAAGTTCTGCGTTTTTGACAAGAATCCGGACATCAGTATCACGTTGCCCTTAGGAGGCATCATTACTTCGGAGCTGTCGGTTGTTGCGTCGTTGCTCGTGAAATATTTCAATGATCCAAATCGCCAAGCATGGATGGATGATTGGGACGCTGCCGAGCAGTCTCCGTCCGTAGCCAATCGTTGGCAAGTGTTTCTCGATCCACAGACCATTGATGTCGATATCTTTGATATCGCAGATATTGTGGGAGACTTGTTAGAAAAGGCCGTCGAAGCTGTCATCGATGGGCTTCTTGGGTGGCTGCCGGGTTGGGTGAAAGACATTATCAAAGCCATTCTCGGACCTATTATCGATCTCATCCGTACAATCTTGGATATTCCTGACGATATTCAGGAATGGCTGTCGGACCTCCTCAACGTGAGCCTTGGGTTGCTCGATGCGATTTTGACCGTTGTGGCCGACTATTTTGCCAGTAAATCCCCGCTCTATCAGTTCGAAGATCCATATTCGATGATGCCGTCGGCTCCGAATCCGAATGGTAGTGGTCCATCGTTAGTCACAGTGAAAGTGCCAATCCGTGATGTCAAAGTGTTTAATACTGACCAAGAGATGGTCATTGAAGCAAATGTGGGGTGAGTACTATGAATGCACGTATCAATCGCGAACTCTTTACACAGCGGACGTTTGACAGTGGGGCGTTGGGCGTGATGTCGTCCGTGATTCATCAATTTGCCCGACCGGGCCGTTATCAAGCGCAGGTAGAAAAGAGTGGGGTGGTCCTTGGTACGTTTTCTTTTGTGGTGGATGAAAAATCCAACGTTATGCAACTCGACGTAGACCTTGCAACGATCATCACACAAAGTGCCACGAAAAAAGCACAAGACTGCGGCTGTCGTGGCACCGAACTCCGTTCGGTCTCTCCCAAGGGGTACGTGCTATTCTACGCTTCCTCAGGAAGCGGGTATGCCGTGAAAGTCGGCTTCTCTGACGCAAAGGAAGTGATATTTGATAGTCAGGCGTTAGGGGCTGGGGATTTTTTCGCCCTATCCTTACTAGAACCGACACATTACACCATAAACGATCGTATTGGTGGAGGTAAAGGAGAGATTACTGTCTCTTTCTCACGTGAAGATGCCAAGCGGCTCAACGCTCTTGAGCCAGTCTCTATTACGGTGAGCCCTGGCAAGATTGATCCGTCGCAGATCAACCTCACTTCAACACAAGGGCTCATTTTTCGTGCCACTGGCAAAGCACGTATTGTGATTGAGAAGATCGGGCGTGCCGAGGAACCGGAAAAGCAACCACCAATCGTCCGGCGCTGGGAAAAACTCCGGTGACTCGTTTTCCATCGCGGGATCTGTCAACTTTTAAGCCAACGAGGGGTATGACAACGATACATGTTAACCCCAGATACTTTCTGCGTCAAATATAGTCATGAGTAAGTACTGTCCTAATTCGGATGCCTGAGCTCTTTTAGCTCCAGGGGGTACAGATGCTTGCAAAGGTAAAGTAGGTCACGGCACGGCAAATTAGGACACTACCCATGAGTAACGGATCGTTGCCGACATCACACGTAAAGCACACTAACGGCTTGCCCACTCATGTAAGCAGGAAACTCGCATCGGTTGACATGGCGCTCATGAGTGCCTGTCGCGGATTGCCGCGTCAGCGCGAAGGGTCGAGTCGGGGGGAGGGCCGGACATGGGACACGAGCAACCTCTTCAGGACGAAAGTGGTGGAGATCCTTCTCTTCAACCCTCTGCCGAAGACGACCACGCGGAAGGGCTCGAGCCGCCCTTCCGCGTTTTGCGACTCATCGGACAATCGCGTCACAACGAGTCCGTGTTGCGCGACCTGAAAGTCAAGCTCGGGCTTGGACAGCTCATCGGTCAGAGTTCTACGTTTCTGGCAGCAATCAGCAAAATCCCTACCATGGCACGCTGCGAGGCCACCATCTTGATCTCGGGTGAAACCGGGACAGGGAAAGAGGTCTGCGCGCGGGCGATTCACTACCTCAGTTCACGTTCCACTAAGCCATTTCTTGCCGTTAACTGTGGAGCGATTCCCGCTGAGCTCGTGGAAAACGAACTCTTCGGGCATGAACGCGGCGCATTCACCGATGCTCGCGACAGCCACCGTGGGCTGATCACCGAGGCAGAAGGGGGTACCGTCTTTCTCGATGAAATTGACTGTCTCCCGCTACTAGCACAGGTTAAACTCTTACGCTTCCTCCAGGAGAAGGAGTACCGGCCGCTCGGATCGTCCAAGACCAAGACTGCCTCTGTCCGCGTGATCTGTGCGACAAACGCTGATCTCAAGGAAGCAGTCCAAATGGGAAAATTCCGACACGATCTCTACTATCGGATCAACATTCTTCCCTTGGTCCTCCCGCCATTACGTGATCGCCCTGAAGACATCATCTTGCTCGCAAAACATTTTCTCGAGAAGTTTGCACTCGAATACGCAAAGCCCATCGTCGACTGCTCTCCAGAAGTACTTCGAATGTTGCGGGCGTACTCGTGGCCGGGCAACATCCGGGAACTGGAACATACGATCGAACGAGCGGTAGCCCTCGCTGGCAACACGACGCTGCATGAGCCAGACATCGCGCTCTCCATGGCAAATCCATCCCCTCCTCTCGAGTCGTTTCAGACGGCCAAGGACAGAGCTGTTGCCGAGTTTGAACAGACTTACCTTAAAGACATACTGTTGGCACATGCAGGAAACATCACAAAAGCCGCCCATGCAGCAGGTAAGAACCGTCGAGCCTTTTGGCAGTTGATGCGCAAACACGGCATTGATGCCCAGAGCCTCCAAGTCCACAATCTTCATACCTGGACAAAAGCTGACATCTGCTAGGACAAATTTGTCCTAGTGATCTTCGCAAGAAAATCGCGGAGTTACGGCGTTACGGCTGAGTAAGGTAGGACAAAGAGCAACCTGTGGCCTCATTGCTCCGTCGAGAATACCAAGCCTTTGTCTATGGTACGGAAGTTGCTGTTAATAAGAGCTGTTCCCGGAGAAACCAGTTGTGAAATCAGGCGCACCGACACCGCGCAGGTCGCCGAGCTTCTACGAAATACTCGGGTATCTCGCGGACCACCCGCAGGCCCAGGATACAGTGGAAGGCATTGTGGAATGGTGGTTACTGGAGCAGCGCATTAAGCGGGCAACGACACAGGTGAAAACAACGCTAGAACAACTCGTGACAGAGGGACTGGTGATCGCTCGCCAGGGAGCCGATGGGCGAATTTACTACCGGGTCAATCGACAAAAGTTGCGCGACATTCATCGCCTGCTAAGGATTGTAAACAATTGACCCATCCGAAAAGACTCGAGCTTACGATGATTGCTCCGTTGCCCTGGATAAATAGAAACTACGGTTTTGCGGCTCAAAAATCGTGAATTTTCAACAGTCACTTTTGCCGAGCATATGATTCTGCGGAAAAAACATAAACACCCATCATTGAAGGTTTTAATGCTAGAGAGGAGGAACTATGTACGCAGCGTTTCAAAATATACGTACTGTGATGAAGACAACAACTAACGGGTATTGTCTTAATTTGCAGTGACGTGTCCTACTTTACCCTTGCAAGTACCTGTACTTTCTGGAGCTAAAAGAGCTCAAGCATCCGAATTAGGACAGTACTCATTCACGAGACAGGATGTTGTTTGTACGAGCAGGTGCCTGAATCAGTTCGAGTATCAAATCCACGACGCTGCATACGCCCCCGCCCGCACTCGAGTTAGCGTCTATCACTCGCTATCGCGGTGGCGGTGAGAAGGCAGGTTGTGTCATTTTTCTAAGGAGGTTCCGATGCCAGTCGATGCCAAGGGCCCAATCTTCGCTGCCGGGACGGAAGTTATTACGCAAGACGGCTATGCGATCTTGTTTCTCCCGGACGTTAATAATGATTTCTTGCAAAGAGAAGGTAAGCCACCCGTCTATCATTGGCTGCCGAATGCCGTGCGATTGGCGCAGAAACCGAACGGCGATTACAAGTTCAACATGATCCATTTCGTCGGCGTGCGCAGCGGCAGCACCCATGTCGGCGTATCTGGGACCGACGAGGTTGCGGGTGGCCTAGCTGGGTTCTCGACCACATCGTCCGTTCCGCCTCAGGTATTGCAGCAGGCGGAGCAGCAGTTGATCGATCGCTTCCGCGGCAGCGACCAAAACTATTGGGGCTGGCGCGTTCCAGCCACTCCGATGTTTCGCCCCGCGCCCATCGTGTCTAATACGACAACGATAACAAACCTCGGGCCAACTGCTGGTGGTGCTGTGCCTGGGGTTCCGGCATTGCCTCCTGGTGGAACTCGAAGCGCCTTGGCAGCACCGCCGGTGCGAGCCTTGCGGTATCCAATCGTAAAGGCTAGCCCACGGACGGTTCCACTTGCTCGGGGATATCGTGACAGTAATCTCGATCCTTGGTTCGTCAATCTGCAGGGGCAAGGCCCCGGCTCGATCACGCCGTTTGCTGAGAACGCTTACTCTGGCCTATTAGGAAGCTATCCAGCAGCGCTGGTGTGGGCAAGTTTCCATGGAGGTCAGACCCCCATCGCCGTTTGGCAAAACATGCGTATTAAAGTCTGGGCGCCGGTAGTGGAAATAACCATGACGGGCCATTGGGGTAGAGTTCAGGATCACTTCTCGGCTGCTGCCCACGGTGGCGGCTGGTTCTGGTCGGCCGACATCAAAGCCGAATTCAACAGCCTCCGCGCCAGTGGAGGGATCGATGTAACGATCTCAGTGGACCCAACGATTCCCGGTGCAGAGAAGATTCAGGAATCGGTCGATAAGCGCACGGACCTTGTCTTCCAGAAGTTTATGGAAGAAGCGCAAAAATTCATCTTCGAACCTCCGGCCTTTACGGAGAAACCAGCCGAGGCGAGTGGCGGCTTTCTTGGACTGGGCGGAGGCGTGGCAGTCAAGCTCCGCCGAGACCGACGAGATCTCGATCTGTACTACCATGAGAAACGTGAGATGGCCTATCTCCAGGAATACCCTATCAGCAGCACTCTCGAGGGTTTATACGACGTGATTAAAGCCGACCCATCCGCGGAAAAGAAATATTTCATAACGTTGTATCTCGATGATTGGGACCGAAAGGTGGCTCGAAATGTCAAACCTGTTGTGAACTGGCCCGATCCGACTCGCAAATGGGTTGGCGAACCGGTCAATTTCCTGTCAGTGCAAGTCGGATACCCGGACACGCAAGGCGCAATCCAATGGGATGGTCATGTGTTTGATCAGACGGCGGGTCCGAATGCCGAGTGGCATACGGCGATGGCGATGAAAAAACAGACTGACGTCGCCAACCCTCCGCCGGGATGGGCTCCGGATAAGACCTATCTCAAACGGAAAATCCACTTCAGCGAGCCCCCGAGCGCCAGCGAGAACCCATTCGTTCGGGTATCGGTTGAGCAGAATGAGGTGGAGTTGGATCCGGGACCGAGTGGGATCTTGGTCGATGACCTGAACCTTGAGGTGCGCGTCGACAACGCCGGAGCGCTCAATGTAGGTCCGATATTTCTGGGGATTGATCTGGAAGGCCCCAAGCAGATTGTTGAGGTTACCTTCCAAGCTGCGGGAAGGACTACTGACGGACACGACCGCCCTGAGGTGAAGTTCTCATGGTCCGAGAGCGATCAGACTGAACCTCGCTTCTGGATGATCTACACCGGACAGCCGGACTTCGTTCCCAATTACAAGTATCAGGTGCGTGTTATCGTGAAGGGAGGAATTCTTACTCATGGCATGGAATGGATTGGGCCCTGGGTCGAAACGGGTGGCAACGGACCACTCATGGTCCGCGTGCCGACGCCAGAGGACACCGGAGTCAACGTCGTCTCTCGAACGATGATTCCCACCTCCGCTACCATTGCAGTTGGCCGGCCTCCTGGCACTGGTGCTCAGCCGGGCGTCGCCGCGGCGGGCCAACCGCCAACCAGAACACCGCCCCCTGGATCGCGGGACGTTACTTTAGCCGCCGATACTTACACTGGCCGCGCGCCCGCGGACGATCCCTTCGCAGTTACGGGCTATCAGCCTCGCGATGTTTCTGCAAATACGACCCGAGGCATCACCGGACCTGAGGACTCTGGAGGTTGGACGGTGCGTGATGTGCGAGCCGCGGGGCAACCACCCATGTCAACTGGTTCGACACCCGCCGGACCACCGCCAACAACAACCACACGCAATGTCACTGGACAAACTGTGGTCGGCGGCCGTGTTGTCGAAGAGGACAAACCTTCTCACTGAATCCTAAAGCCGCAACTGCGACAATCCGCGTTCACGATCATTTACTCCAATCGCATCACCAGCGTGAACGGTTGGCTGTCGCAGCAGCATGGACGTTCCAATGCATCTTGTTACTCCTTCGAATACCGCAAATGGCAGTCGTAGGAGACTGCTTGTTCGGCTTGCGCGTCAGCCGTCTCCCACGGCAATGAGCGTTGGCGAGCTGGTTGTGGGAAGTCAGCTGACATTACCGATCGCTGCGGTCGGGTCCGTGACCGGCGACGAAACCAGTACCGCTGAATATTTCCGATCCGCGGAGTTCACGTTGCTGCACGGAAACGCGCGACTTTGCAGTGTGGAGGATAAAGGACTGTCTCCGACTGGTGTGTTGGCAACCGACTTGGACCGCAGCACCACTTTCGAAATGCTGCAGGCGGTAACAGGTCACCCTTCGGCGCTGCAGATACATGTTCGGCTGGTGCATGAGAAGGATGGTCAGTGCGAGTTGGAATTTTTCACGTCGGTCCACGAACTTTTTAGTGATGTCAGAAACCTCGATGAATGGGTGAAACTAGTCGCGCCGGATCCGCGGACGGGGGACATCAAACCTGTTCCGCCCCTCATTCAACAGCAGCCTACACGCGATATCTTTGCCACCCGAGTTCTCGCGGCACCGGCCGAGAAGGGATTCGCAAATATCACGTCGGTCGCGGCGGTATCGCGTCTCGACGTCGCCAAACCGAACGCGTTCGCGTCGCACGTTGCCATGCTAACCGATCATCGAATTCGTCGTTGGGACATCGACGACATCATTTTCCCTCCGGCCAACGAGCAGCCGCACGTTCCACAGATGGATCAACCAGATCTGCCGTGCTGGCCTGATTCCGTTGATCCATCGCGTTACTGGTACATGCCAATGTTTGACGTCGTAGCGCCGGATCCAGCGCAGCTGGCTTCTGCGTCGCCGTACTTGTATCGCTTTCAATCCAGCGGCCACTCGGTGAGTGGCCGCCCCGGTATCGACGCGACGATCGTGTTTACAATACGAGGTACCCTTGGTGCAGATACCACCCATCGTCTGCAGGAGTTAGGAAACCCACCCGCTAAACCAGTTCCATTTGTTAACTTGGCGGTCACTCTGTCGATTCCCTTTCGTGACGAACAGGGAAGGACTCGCCGAGAGCATTTCACTGCCACCACGGAAACCCACGGTGATACTGTAGTGGCGCGCGTCGCATTGCTGGACGACTGGGCACGACTTGCTTACGGAGCACTAGCAATGGAAGGATTCCAAGCTGAGCCTCCACGAATTCGAGTCGACGTTGGTTTCCAGGCGAGGGTGCCGATGGCTGCGCCGAAGATTCCCGTTGTTCTGGCTTCGAAGTTTCAACGGATCCAGTTGTTGGATTCGACCCCTGTGCGCCAGTCCGATAGCGAAGTCGTGCTGGCGACTTCCGCTGGCCGAATTTCCTTCATGCGCGAGGCTAATAGCTCGACGCGAGCTGCCGTCAAACCATTCGCTTCGCAATCTCTGGCCATTTACGGCCGCTTGCATAGCGCAGTCCTGGCAAGTGTCGTTAGCGAGCGCCCACTGTACGGGTTGCAGACCGTTGGCCGCAGCCAGGAATTTGACTGCCTGTTTCCGTGTGAATCATTAGGAGCACTCTATGTCGAAGTAACTACTGATGGAGAAGTGACTATCGGCTGTCAAGACGCGCTGAAGCTCGCACAAACTGAATACCGACAGTATACAGCTCTGAATGATCCGCACATCACGGGGAAAGTTCAGGTATGGCGATCTCTCTCGCAACCCGGACGATTCCTCATAGTCCCGCGCCAATATCAGATCACCCGCTTCGGCCCAGACGCGGGAGACCGTGCGTATCGGCCTGCGATTTTCTTGTATTCGCTGTTGGACGCTGAACATCCGGAAAACAATCGTTGCGTGCTCACGGCGAGCGTAGGCCCCGATCTCGCTCCCCATGAGGTGGAGCGGTTGCGCGAGGTTTTGCGAGGGTATTCTCCCAACCCTCGGCTGGAGTATGTCACCGAAATTCAGGCAGACGTCACATTCACCTGGTCCATCTCAAACACTGAGATTCTACGTGACAAGCAGGCAATGAGACGCTGGGATGGCTTTCAGGTGACGCTGACGACTGATGTGACGCAGGTTCCCTTGGTCGAGACAATGCTGACCTCGGGAGGCATCTCTATAGTGGCCGAGTTTCTCCTACCTGATCAGACGCGTTTGCAATCTATACTCACCTTGGATCTGAACACGGTCGTCGGGCCATTCGCGACCGGTCCAATAGCCGCGCGCCTCGAAGGTGCTCGAGTCGAATTGAAGAATCGTATCGAAACTGAGACCAACGTAGACGACGTGCTGGTGGTCGACGACCAAGCTCCACCAGGGACGACATCGCTAACAACCACCCTAGTCAACCGCAGCCTGGCCCCAAACGAGACTGTAGCGATTCAGGTGAATGTGCCTCAGCATGGTCGGGTCGTACCAGTCGCCGCGTCCCGGGTCGGCCAGCCCGCCGCATTGTCGGAGATCCGCAGCTTTGTGGAGGATATTTATTCTGAAATCGCGTTCGTCAACCTGATTAATTACGCCAATCACGGACTGGCAGCTATCACTATCGAAGCGAGATTCCGCGATGTTCCTGGCAGTCACTCCATAACTCTCAGCGAACTAGAACCAGTGAGCATGTTCGAACTCGTTCTGCCGCTGACAAAATATCTTGCCCACCCTGTACTCGAATTCCAGGCGACAGTCACGAAAAGTGATCAATCCGTACAGACCAGCCCCTGGATCATGTGGCCACTAGAAACCAAAGGGAATGTCATCGGCGTGACGTGGGACTTACTCGGCGTCCCAAGCTGATTTCACTTGAACTTCAACCTTCGACAAGGATTTACAAACGAGGTGTCCAATGAATCAAAAAGGTCGTTCACTACATATCGGACTGAATCATGTCGACACAGCCGCGTACCAGGCCAGTGGTTGGACCATCCCGGATTTGAGTGGTTGTATCAACGATGCAACCGCGATGCAAATGTTAGCTGCCAATCAGGGCTTTATCACACAAATCCTGACAGACGAACGCGCTATTTCTAGTGAAGTAATCAGGCTTATCGCCTCATACGCAAATGAATTGGAGTCGGGGGACATCTTCTTTCTGACGTTCTCTGGACATGGAGGACAGGAACCCGATGTCAATGGTGACGAGGATGATGGTTTGGATGAAACTTGGGTGCTCTGGGATCGGATGCTCATCGACGACGAGTTATTCTCGATGTTCGGACAATTTCGGCCGAACGTGCGCATCATCATGTTGTCAGACAGTTGTCACAGTGGCACGGTGGCCCGCATGGTGATGTACAAGGCGATTCACGAGCAGTATCGGCAAATGGCCAGGATTTTGAACAATCCGAACGCGGTCGCCGAGAGAATGGGCATGCCGGTGCGGGATATTATGAAGGCCAACGGAGATCAGTCTGCCTCGCGCGAGATTCGTGCGCTTGAGCGCGCAGTCAGGGAGCCTACGGTTCGATTTCGCGGTATCAATACCACAATATCAAATGACATTTACAATCAGAAAAAAGCAACCTACGACACGCTCCAATACCTGTCGGGCCGCCGTAAGAGTGTCGGCATTGATGCCAGCCTAATACTCATCTCGGGCTGCCAAGATCATCAGCTCTCGCAGGACGGTGATAACAACGGCCTCTTCACGGGAACGCTGCTTGACGTCTGGAATAAAGGAGCCTTCACGGGCAGTTATAGCGACCTGTGGCGCCTGATTACCGATCGAATGCCACCGACTCAAACGCCGAACCTCTTTACATTAGGCAATGTAAGCTCACTCACTTCCGAGCACCCCTTCACCGTGGTCACGCAACAATTTAACCCGACGAGCAACCTCGACCCTCGTATGACAGTGGTTGGCAATTCGTCGCGCTCTCGAAATGGTGGTGCCCCCGACTTTAACATCGATACTCAGGGTGCACCCTATTACGTTACGGAGTTCGTGACAGACATTTCATTGTTTGACTACAACAAACATGGCGGGGAGAGGAGCACCGGTAATTTTTGGGCTAGTTGGAGCGAATCGCCCCTGCATTCCGCAACCTATAGTTTCTATCCGATGCCTAACTCCGCGTGGAACGCCCTTAAGCATGCAGGTCTAATCTATTTCCGTGTAGGAACCACGACAAGCACAACGGGCTACGAGAATTATCGCGTATCCACCCTCGACGGTGCTATGGATGGTCCCTATATCTCTTTAATAGACTAACCGCATGGTGATGCCCGGTGGCGAGCTGTTACTGCGTGCGCGGCTCCGCGTTCACTTCTTGAGATTACTACTGCCAACGAAACGGACTTGAATGCAGAGAGTTTTTAGATTAGCGGGCGCGGCGTCTAACGTGCGAGTAGATCGCAGTCCGCAGGGCCGCGCCCGGTGAGCTACGGCAATGGGGAGCAACGGCGCACAAAACCGGCTTAAGGAACCTGGGAAATTCTAAAGTTACCGCGCTACGAAGCAATTTTCAGAACAAAAACATTTTGGAACGTTGCAAAAGTTGTAAGTTTTGCGAATTTTCTCATTGCATGGATTTTCAGGGGTTTTTGTGTTGCAAAAATCAGTGGCAAAAGCCCTTCCTTTTGCGAGGGCTTTTGCAAAACTTGGCAAAAGTGTCGTATTTCGATGCCAAAATTCTCTAAAACGTTATTTCTTAAGCCGGTTTTCTGTACGCCTACTCCCCATTGCCCGAGCCCAAGTCCAAACTTCACATACATAGTGGGTATCGGACCTGCTGCACATAGTGAGAGAATTCGATATGGGGAGAGTAACGGAGGCTTATGCTGTAACGGAATAATGGTCATTTCCCCAATATCGAAATATAACTATATGCGATCTTTTTTTGGTCAACGCATAGACAGCAGATTGCCACCCGCTATTCACGCCTGACATACGACGCCCTTATGGGACGTTGCGGGGATACGGGTATCTTGGGGGGTCATTTCGACCGGGCAGTGTACGAGGTGTCACATTTTTTTGACTGTCAAGTTTTGTTGTCATTTAAGTGTAGGCTTGTTCTTCCGCACGCTTACAGAGTGTTTCAGCACCAACTGTAAACTCCAAACGACTCTCCACGGAGGCCCTTCACTGTCTGTTAACTATCACGGTATCCAAGACTTCTAGCAATTTTATCATTTATAACTTTGGCATGATATTTGTTCCTATCCAGTAATAGGGGATAGCCCCAACGGGTGGCCTCAGGTTACTGACAGAAGATAAGTGTTACGCTGAGCTCCCGCCATCTTTTTCTCAAGGACGTAAGCGCTGACAGACGAGAAGACTATTGGGAACGAATCCACCCGTTATGAAATAGCGGCGTTAAGTCCTTGAATCACTAGACTCCTCTATTTCTACTAGTGGGGCAAAGCTTGCTTCCTGACCCACTAAATTTGTGCTCCTCCGCACTGCTGTTTGCTTGCAGTTCTAGACGAATCAGAAGGGTCTTGTTTTGGCGGCCCACAGTGATCGGAAATTTTGTAGTTTCAGGAAAACCCTAGAAGCGTTGAGATTGTCGTCAGAAAATCCTTTTCCCGAATGGAAAATGTTTTACGAAAGAGTTTTGCTACGGCCTCATTAGGCCGCAGTATTCATTACTAGGAGGTAAATCATGCCGAGTAAAACCACTCAGCCGCAATCACTGCATGTCGAAGTGCGCGACGTGAAAGGTGATGTCATCGAGAATGCCACGGTCACACTACGCCCGAGCAACAGCAAGGCCCAGGCGATCGCGCTCGGGTTCGACGACAGGAGCGCGACCTACGTTGCGAAGGAAGTACCGGCCGGTACCTCGCAGCTCGAGGTCGAACACGACCAGCTGCAAGGTCAGACCCGCCAGGTGAGCATCGGCACGACCGCCGGTCACGAGTTGTTCATCCTTGGCGAAAACGGCGTCAAGACCTACTTCCGCGAAAAGGTGCGAGTGCCAGTGGACGCTGACCCTGATCTGTTCGCGGTTACGATCGCTCGCAATGCACGTACGGATAGCAAGTTCCTTGCTGCTCTCGTGAATGACCTCGGGCTGGAGCTGCAGACAATTCCGGAGTTGGCTGAAAAAGCGGGCGTACGCCTGTTCCGCACGCGCGGCGCGGACATGGCCACTGCGTTGCAGCGTCTGTCGGAGCATCCGCTAATCGAGCATGCGGGGGCGGTGGTGGGGATGCGAGACCATGGCTTCAGCTATCTCACCCGCGACATCGTCGTTCGCTTTCGCGGTCCGCGCGCCGAGGCTGTACGCGCAATCGCCAAGGAGTACGGCTACACTCTAGTGCGGGAACTCGCCTATGCGCCCAGCACGTATGTGCTCCGCTGGCAGCAGGTGGCGACACTAGACATTCTCGAGAGCATCGAGAAAATCGCCGCGCGTAATGACGTTGAATGGGCCGAGCCGAGCCTGGTGGTCACCCCCGAAGTCGATACGATCACACCGACTGATTTCCTTTGGCCCGGCTTGTGGGATCGCCAGCTGGTCGGCGTACAGGATGCCTGGCAGCATCTTCAGGACGCGGGACTGGATACATTCGGCGATCCAGACATTGTGCTTGCGGTCTGGGACTCCGGCGTGCAGTCGGTCGGTGGCGTACCTACGAATGCCGATTTCTCGGGGACGATCAGCAATGGCACTGCGAAGGTGCTCGCGACCTTCGACTTCGACAACATGGTCGCCAACAATGATAACCCCTGGTCTGACCACGGATCAGGCGTAGCTGGCGTGTCGGTGGCGCTTGCGAACAATCCGGCGTCGGTCGCCGGCCCTGCTCATGGATTGGTCGGCAGTGCACCGAATGTCAAGATCATGACCGTCACCGGTCGGACACCGTATGTCGACATTGAAGTCGCCGATCAGTACATCTGGATGGCCGGTTTCGATCCACAGAGTCCGCTGGCTGGATTTCCACCACCGCCGTCCCGTGGCGCGGACGTGATCACCTGCAGCCTGACGCCGGGCGCTGGCGCACCGCTGTCCGGCACGGCGCGGGCGACGCTCGATTTCGTCACCACCTTCGGGCGCGGAGGCAAGGGCACGATGTGCTTCTTCTCAACCGGTAACGCCAATGCCAACAATGTGACGGCACGACCGTACGGTGCTTACGAGAAATGTTTCGGTATTGCAGCAACTTCGTTCGCCGATGACGGGGTCACCGAAATCCGTGCGCCCTATTCGGGATGGGGACAAATTGCGCTGTGCTCACCGTCGCAGGATCAGGCGCCGACGGTCCACAATCCGCCCGCGGGCTTCATGCCGTGGGGAGCCGCGCATGCAGGTAGTGGCAACCTGATCAGCTTTGCGCAGTCGCAGACGACCCTTGCTGCGGCTACGCTGGCCGGTGCAACGACGTTGACCGTGGCGAGCGTAGCCGGTTTTGTCGCTGGCTCGGTGATTCATGTTGGCGCAATTGGCGTGGCGGGAAGCGAACCTTCGATGGTCACATCCGTAAATGCGGCGAGTAACCAACTCACGCTCAGTACCGGACTGCTCAACGCGCATGCAGCAGGCGTCGCGGTGCTGACCGGACCCGCCAATCATCGCAACAACTTCGGCGGCACGTCCTCGGCCACACCGCTGTGCGCCGGTGTCGCAGCGCTCGTGTTGTCAGCCAATCCTGCGCTGACTTACATCGAGGCCCGTACGATTTTACGCGATACCGCGGTCAAATTCGATCTCGCCAACACCGACCCGATCGGACAATGGCTCGATGCCAACGGCAATCCTTCGGTGACGTCCGGCCTTCCCGCAGTGAAGAGTGGCTGGTACGGCTATGGTCGGGTGAACGCCGCAGCCGCCGTGCAAGTCGCGATCTCGTTTGCTACCACGCGCGATCTCGTCATTCGTGACAACCTCGCCGACACCGGTATAGTGGCCTCCGCTGGCGCGTTTTGGAACTCTCCGGACGTCTGGTGCCGACGATTGTCGCCAGCGACCGACCCCGGAGCACTGCCACTTAACTACGCGACGGCCGGGCCGCATGAGGATCCAATGCGGGGCCAATTGAACTGGGTCTATGCGCGCGTCCGCAACAGCGGCACCGATACTTCACTGGACGCCTGGGTGCGGATTTCGGTAACCCATTGGCCGGGTATGGAGTTCACCTATCCCGCATCGTTCCAACCCACCAACGGCCCCGGCGATCCGTTGCCCTCACCGATGACGCCAGGAACGTACTTTATCGGCGAAGCAAAGGTCACCGGCATCGCACCGGGCGGCGAGCAGATCGTCAATGTCGAGTGGCCCTCGGGTTTGATTCCGCCGATCACTGTGGCGACACCCTCGGGCATGGTGCACTGGCACCCGTGTCTGCTCGTGGAAATCACCCCGCACGACGGGCCGGTGCCGACCGGCAACCACGTCTGGGACAACAACAACCTGGCGCAGAAGAACATCTCGATCGTCGGCACCGATGCCGGTCAGGATTTTGCGATCGCAACTGTGATCGGTCACGAAGACAATCCTGCGGACTATTTGCTCATCGAAATCAACCGCGGACGTCTGCCGCGCGAGGTCCAATTGTATGTCGACCTACTAGATCCGATGCTGCGTCGTCGACTGCGAAAATTCGATGAACAGGGAGGACCGATCGCATCCAGTTCCGTGCCAGTTCACCACAACGGTCTTCCTCTTGGCACAACTGCCGGCAACGAACTCGTATCGATCACTGGTCCGCAATTGCCCAAACAGCATTGGATGCTCATTCCTAAGCAACCCTGGCACATCGGCTGGCACGACGGCCACGAAGTGGTGTTCATGCGGGTTCAGCCACGGGTGCGGGTTCCGATCCCGGCAGGTAAAGGCCGGCTAAGTGCGGTGGTCGTCGGCGGCATCGTCGGACGTGGCGCCAAACCCGGCACCTATGAGATCGTGATGATTCAGCGCCAGCCGAACGGCGAGATCAGCGGATCAGCGACGTTAATGGTGACGATCGGTCAGTGATCCTTACGGCCTCGGTCGGCACCTTGGAAGGAGTCGAGAGATGGCGACTTATCACTGCAGGGTCGTTGCGACCGCGACAGCGACGGCGGTCCTGCAGCACCTCGATGCACTGGGAACTATCGTCGTGGATCACTCAATGATCGTCGACGGCGAATATCGAGTGATTTTAACCGACAACGAGATCGCGGCACTCAAGGCGCACGGGCTCGTTGTCCTGCGCGACGAGCAGTTGCGCACACGCGGTGAACGCAGCGATGTCGGCACGCCGGACGGCGGTGGGATGGATCTGCTGACAGGTTTCGTCGCCGGCTACCTTGATGGGGTCGAGGTCACGAATCGCGTGACCTCTCTTGCCGCTGCTTTTCCAACCTGGTGCAGTGTTCTTACGCTTCCATTTGCGACGAGTGGGTACGACGGCTCATTGGTTGCGGCAAGCGGTCCGGCTACAGTGCTGGCGCTGCGCATTACTGCCAATCCAGCGGTGCGATCCAACTCTGGGTTCTTGCTCATTGGTGGTACCCACGCCCGCGAATGGATGAATCCACTCATCGCGCTGGAATTCGCCGAGCAGCTGCTGCGTAACACTGATCCGACCAGCACCGACCCGCAGATCATGGCAATCACACGGATCGTCACCGAAGGTGATATCATCATCGTGCCGGTCATGAACCCGGACGGTCTGACGTTCTCGATGCATGACGACGCGGGATGGCGCAAGAATCGCCGTCCGAATGCTGGCACACCCGGCTGCCCTGGTGTTGACAACAACCGCAACTACGAAGTCTATTTCGGTGGTGCCGGCTCGTCATCGACGCCATGCAATGAAGCCTACCGTGGCGCGAGTGCGTTTTCGGAAGCCGAGACACACAACATCCGGTGGTTGCTTGAGGAATTCCCGAACATGCTCGTCGGGGTCGATGCTCACTCCTTCGGGCAGCAGATTCTGCGCCCCGGGCCAACTGGCGGCTCGTTCATCTCGTCGTTGCCGGTCTCCGCAGCGGACGACGCCATCTACACCGGATTGGAAACGACGCTACGCAATGCCATCGCTTCGGTGAACGGCGTGAGCTATTCAGTCGGCTCGACGAGCAATCACGCGGGAACTTCCGACGAATATATGTTCTTCGCACATCGAGTGTTCGGCTTTAATACCGAATGCGGCACGAGCTTTCAGCCACCGTGGGCTGATGCAATGCCAGTCATTAATGAGGTCGTGACCGGTTTGCGCGCACTGGCCCTAGCCACACTCGACCTCACGCTTCCTACACCAATACCCCTGCAAGTGGTGCAGTGCATCGACCGGACTGGCAGCATGCTTTCGTTCGGCTACGACAGCGCTGCCCGCGCCAACGCTAAACGTTTCATCGATCTTCTATCCCTAGGTGATACGACCGGGGTGGTAACCTTCGCCGACCCTGCCGCCGACCCATTGGCGACACCTGAAACTGATCGCTCGCGGCTGGAATTCCCGATGACTTTACTCGACGATCCTGGAGATGCCGGAGTGGCGAGAGCGGCGATCGATGCCATTGCCTTCGGTGGCTGGACGCCGATCGGTGCAGGGGTCTCTCGATCGGCAACGATGCTGGTCAGTGCGCCCTCACCACGGGCGATTTTGCTGATTTCCGATGGATACGAGAATCGTGATCCCTCGGTCGCGACTGTGTTGTCGACTTGGCCAGCGAATCTGCAGGTGTTCACTATCGCGCTCGGACCGGCTGCTGACATTCCCCTGCTTCAACAGATCGCTATGCAAACCGGCGGTCTCTTTCAGGCAAGCCCGACCGCGCTCGATCTCCACCTGATCTACAACCAAATGCGTGCTGACATCACCGATGACGGACTCGTATTGAACCGTGCTGTCCTAGCGGGCGAGGATGAAGGCGAGCATAGCGCGTATGTCGAGCCAGCGGCAGATTGGCTGACTGTTACGGTTTCTTATGCCGAGCGTCGTCCTTCGAAGATTGGCGTCTTCTCGCCCTCTGGACGTACGGTATCACCAAACGATCTTGGTGTCCAAATGCTACATGGCGAAGGATACGCTGTCGTCCGCATTGCGCGACCAGCACCAGGGCACTGGCGTATCCGTACTGACAAGCTGCGCTCTGCGTGCGTGGTAGGGGCGTTCGTGAGTTCACCGTTGCGAATCAGAATCCAACTTCCACCTGCACCAAAACCTAAAACCGAACTGGTAGCTCAGGTCTATGCATCCTTCGGTAGTACGCGGCTGGCCCCTGTTCAGAGCGTGTTTCGTTCGCGTTCGCTCCCGAACATTACTCTGCCGAGGGAGCAAGTGCACGCAGATGTATCCGGTTGGTCCGACTCACTTCCACGGGATGCTCTCGCATCAATCGGCACCTCAATGAAAGCGAATGGCGTCACGATTTGGCCCGGCGGACGCATCGTAGCGCCGCCAGGACTTTCGCGGATCGAGATCGAGATCGAAGGACAAATGCCGGGTGGCACACCTTTCCGGCGTGTCGCACTGCGTACCCTGCATGTCTCTTGAGAACAACAGGTGACGTTGGGTCACGTGCGGCGCCTACGGGCCGCAGCTTACACACAGTTCGTCGGTGAAAAACTCTTCTAAACCGCAAACGGTCACTAGGGCAACGGAAAGGAAGTTACAACAAACCGCAACAGAATCTGCTTCCTGTGCCGAGGTGGAGTCTTCGCATGCCTATGGCTACATGAAGAGAGGGGCTTTTACAACTTCGTGAGGTAAATCTGGCGTCCAGATTTACCTCATAGTCACTAAAGGAGACAATACAATGGATAAACGAAAACAGGAAGAGCGCAACGTACCCCGACCCGCCCGAGAATTTAAATACAATGAAGAACGGCCCAAACGGCCAGAGCATAAATATCCTACAGGGGACAAATTTTCTCTTTATGATTGCCCTGGTGCTTCCGCACGGCTCTTACTCGAACAAGTCATGAATAGCTTAGGAGGGGTTCATGTCGCTAATCTCGAGAATCTGAAAATTTCTCCACGGGACATTATTAAGTATCGGCCGCAGATCGCCAGTGCTCTCTTGGGCATATTACGTGAGGGGCCAGTGGCCAATACCGATCGCTTACGAGGAACTGCAATAGCCTACCTTGGCGAACTCGGATTCAGCCAAGCGAAGGACGTTCTTACCGGCATTGCGACAAGTGCTAACGAGAATGCAACGATCCGAGGCATTGCAGCAGAAGCGCTTTGTCGTCTCGGGGGTGATACTGCGAGGGCGGTTTTACGGGGATTGCTGTCCGACCCTAGCCCCATCGTGAGAGAACGCGCTGTGCGGGCTCTGGGTGTGATTGGTGTACCCGAAGACGGTAAGGTGCTTGCGGACCACATACGCTCAGAAGTCGATACCGAAGTGCAGTTTCAGGCCACTATCTCTGCGCGAAAGTTGTTGCCCACATCCCTGCATCACCTAGTACCTCAGATTGAGAAGGGCCCACGTGGTGAAGAGAAGGAGAAACTTATTGTTGATGCCAACATCACGCGTCCTATTGGCCGTCACCAAGGTGCCGCGCCACAAAGCATCGACCCACACTCACTAGAAGCCGAAAAGCAAGCAGGGCATACTGGTGGACGAGATCTGGTAAGTGAATCACGCCGGGAGCCACTTCCCGCCCAAATAGCAAATGGAGTCATCACGTACTACGTGATCAGAAATGCGCCTCAAGGCTACACGCGACTCCAGCTGTTGGGACATCGGCTGCCGACCTCTTTCAGCCCGTCTGACACGTTCCGCATTTACGCTCTGTCTGATGAAGAAATTATAGTCGACCTCCCCACCGCAGCGCTGCCAATCCCCGGACATCAGCTGCCTTTGTTAAAACCCTTAGGTCTGCAACCGCAAGACCGTATGCCAACCTGGGTACCAGAGGCACTTGCTTCACCAATTATTCATGAGTTTCGCGCCAACCAGCTTACCATTTGGCGGGGAGAAGAGTTTGGACTTCGCGTCCGTTTCTCTGTGCCTGATGGTCAACGCGCCTGTCTACTGCGACTAGAAATACAACTGCCATTAAGCGCCTGGCAGGAGGCCACGTTTGTCATTTCCGAAGATGAACAAGCCGTTGGGGAAAAAGTGATAAGTGGCTACCTTGCATCCATAGCCGGAACAATAAACCTCCGGGCTACACTGTACGCAGAGGCAGGAGGTGCCGCCAAAGCCGAAACCCAGTTGATCGTGCTTCCAACTAATCCGATTTCTATGAGTGTGGTGCCCCAGACACGCGGAACCAATGGCGAGGGCCCCGCCCATTACAACGCAGCGGAAGACCGCTTTTACTGCTACGCTCGTTTTGACATATTCAACGGGTTCTCGCATTCCGTCACAGTCGGACCAACCGTAACCTGCCGTGTCACAGACGGCGGGAATCACGTTGCAACATTTTCGTTTTCCATCGGTGCTACGACGATTTCGGCGAACTCAACCCAGTCCATATTCATCTTTACCCGGCATGGTTCTAGCTCGGACGTGTACGATGTCTTTGAAGACTTCGGTGATGTCACAATGCAGTTCACCCTTCAGACCACGGAAGGTGATATTTCCGGATCAAACGTCTGGGCGGCCATGGCTCAGATGAAACTCGCGCTCAACTTTGTCGGCAATATGTCAGTCAGCATCCGCGCCACGTTTCAGGACGTTGTCGAGAATGAGGCGAGTGCCATTTATGAACAACAAAGCCTTTATATCAGTGAGACACAACGGTTCTTACTTCCCTCCTCTCATTCTGATTTCAGCCGATACCGAGACATCCGCATGAACGACAACAAAGACGCTGATTGTACCGCTGGTAGCGACGAGGCAGACGATCTGAGGGATGATTGGAGTTCGTCTATCAACTGGCTAGATGTCTGGATCGTGGAGTCGTTCTCAGGTCCAGCGTGTGCAGCAAGT
>JAYVFX010000759.1:0-8458 GCA_043772795.1 Deltaproteobacteria bacterium | reverse complement strand
TGGCGGACAAAAGCCGTCATGGCGTACAAGAAGATTCAGTACACCACCGTACCGATCCGCTTTTCCGACAAAACCAAGCTCGCGTTTTCCGGACAGGATCGCGTGCCCGTGATCAAGGATAACGGCAAAGCCATCTACGATTCCTGGACGATTGCCGAATATCTTGAAGACACACAGCCAGACCCGAAAATCTTTCCCGGCCTCGGACTCAAAGAGGCGTGCCGCTTCTTTAGCCTCTATGTCGATCGTACGGTCCATACAGCGGTATTCCCGGTGGTCGTGACGGACATTTTCGAGTGTGTCGATCCCGCTGATCGTGACTACTTTCGTAAGTCGCGCGAAGAGCGAATGGGTATGAAGTTAGAGACTGCGGCTCTCAAGCGGCCAGAATTTCGTGCGCGGATGCGCGCGGTTATGGGAGATCTCAATCTCGCGATTGCTGGACAAGAGTATTTCTTCGGTACGTTCACCTATGCCGACCTCTGCTTGTTCGGCTCGTTTAAGTGGATCACCGCGGTCAGCCGTGAGCCATTCCTAGATGCGACGCCAGCCCTGAAAGATTGGTGGCAACGGACGGGGAAGCTGTTAGTACTATAAAATAACGTTCACAGATAAAAAGGAGGGACGACATGGACCACAAACAAATTGTCAAGACTCGACTTGCAGCGCTCGGCATCTCACTGAGTGATCAGGAGACCGACCTTCTTGCTACCGCATACGGGAGTCTCCAAAAGTGGGAAGCCGTCGTACAGAAGATGTTACAGGCAGAATCCGAACCAGCTATGATATTTCACGCCAAGGTGGAGGGCTAAGCATGGCACATACACCTGCTCAATTGACATATCTCTCACTCGCTGAAGCCTCGGCCTTGATTGCCAAACGCGAGCTTTCTCCGGTGGAACTCACGCAGGCAATGTTGGATCGCATCACGAGCATCGATTCACGGTTACATTCGTATTACACCGTCTTCACTACGGAGGCTCTCAGTGCCGCGCGCGAAGCCGAAGCGCAGATCCGTGCGGGCAATTATCGTGGACCAATGCACGGCATCCCAATTGCCGTGAAGGATATTTACGAATCTGGTCCGACCACCTGCGGTTCGAAACTGCGTAAAGATTACGTCGCCAAGGAAGACTGCACGGCGGTCAAAAAACTCAAACAAGCGGGTGGAATACTCTTGGGAAAACTGGCGACTTATGAATTTGCGTTGGGACTGCCAACTTTAGCCTCGCACTTTCAACCTGCCCGTAATCCGTGGAATACCGACATGGATCCAGGTGGCTCCAGTAGCGGCTCGGGAGCAGCAGTCGCCGCCGGTCTCACTTATGGTGCGATGGGCAGTGATACCGGGGGTTCAATTCGCTGGCCGGCGTTTTGCTGCGGTATTGTCGGCATGAAAGCGACCTATGGCCGCGTCAGTCGTGCAGGCGTATTTCCGCTTTCGTGGAACTTAGATCACACCGGCCCAATGACACGGACAGTGAAAGACTGTGCCTTGATGCTACAAGCGTGCGCCGGACATGATCCGCTTGATCCAGCATCCGCCAACGAACCGGTGCCTGACTACACTACGAAGCTGGGACACGACATCAAAGGTATGCGCATCGGTATCCCACGCAATTTGTTCATGGCCAATTGCGATAAGGAGGTTCTCGCCTCGTTTGAAAAAGCGGTAACGCAGATGGCCACACTCGGGGCTAAAGTCTCAGATGTTGAATCGATCTCGTTCGGCGACCTGTGGGCGGCATTTTGGCCGACGATGGCTGCGGATGCCGCGGCCTATCATCTCGAAGACATGAAGAAGCGACCCAATGACTACAACCCAGATTTACGCTTGACGTTAGCAATGGGCACGCTGGTCAGTGCGACAGGATATTTACAAGCGCAACGAGTACGCGATCAATTGCGCCGTAAGATGCTGAAGCAGTTGGAAGCGATCGACCTCTTCATGTTGCCCACGACTGGTTTCTTGCCGGGACGGATTCGCTCCGAACCACCAGCCGGAATGTTCATCGCTGAGGAGGGCTTCTCAATCTATACGCCAATTTTTAATGTGACTGGATTTCCGGCACTCGCGGTCCCGTGCGGATTCAGTGCCAGTGGACTACCAATCGGTTTTCAACTCGCTAGCAAGCCGTTCGATGAAGTAACGGCGTTCCAGGCGGGCTATGCGTATGAGCAAGCGTCTGGGTGGTACAAGCAGCATCCGGCAATGTGACCATTTAGAAAAATCCCCCTCTTATCCCCCTTTTTCAAAGGGGGAAGCGCGAAGCGCAGGGGGATTTATTCTCCGTTACCGCCGCCTACCCCAACACCACCTGCGCCAACTGCTCAATTTCTTTCACTGCATCTTTGGTCTCACTCTGCGTGAGCCAGATCGTACAGTGATCGACTCCAGCTTTGGCGAGTTCGTTGATCTCATCCCGATTGCGATACCCACCTGGCCAACCGAAAGCCAAGATTTCAATCGACTTGGGATCACGTCCAGCTTTCTCGGCTAAGTGATTCAGTGTTGCCCGGCCTTCTTTGATTTTCTCTAACGAACCACGCACGGGCATCCAGCCGTTACCCCACTCCACGACACGTTGGAAGACGTTCTTCGCAGCACCACCCATGAAAATTGGCGGATGTGGCTTCTGATGGGGTTTGGGAAACGAGCGGACAGCAGGAAAATTATAATACTTCCCTTGATACGAAGACTCGTCTTTGGTCCACAGCTCTTTCATCGCCATGATGGCATCTTTGGTCTGTGTCCAGCGGTGATCAAAATCACCTCCCATAATTTCCGTCTCTTCCTTCAGCCATCCGGCACCGATGCCGAAGAGAAAACGACCGCCGGAAAGACGATCCAGCGTTGCCACTTCCTTGGCCAGTAACAGCGGGTTACGCTCTGGAATCAAGCAGATACCCGTACCAAGTTGAATGGTCTTGGTTGCGCCCGATACATGCGCCAAGGCAACAAACGGATCAAGAATCCGACCATAGGCATCAGGAATAATGCCATCCTCTGATCCGGGATATGGAGTCGAGGTCTTAAGCGGAATGATCGGATGCTCAGGCACCCAGAACGAGGCAAAGCCCAACTCCTCCGCTCTCTTGGCTAGCACCGCCGGGTCTGTTGATTGATCGATTGCAAACTCAAATACACCGATTTTCATGGAAACCTCCTTTGACTTGAAAACAAATTGTCAGTCGTCAGTTATCAGCGATCAGCTCCTCACCATTTCGCCTTTTCGCCGTTTCCCCTTTTACCCCGCTCACGATTCCATTCGTACAGCCCCGAACCGTTCATAATACTCCACCCATGCTCGTCGCACATGCTTATCGAGCGAATCTTTCACCAGCGCAAAAATATCTTGCATAGTCAGAATCGCCACGGTTTTGATCCCTAACTCCCTATCCAGCGCTTGCACAGCACTCTGGGCCCCAGCCGTATTCGCGTCCCCCATCAACTCCTGACGATCAACAGCGATGATCATCCCGGAAAGCGTATATTTTCCCAGCAAACGAATCTTCTCCAAAGCTTCATACTTCGCTTGACCGGTGGTAATCACATCATCAACCAACAGGATGCCACCACCTTGAACAAACTTCTCGGCACCAACGATGACTTTACTCGCATCGTTCCCTTGAATGACCTCACCGTGGGTTTTCTCTTCTTTTCGATCATAGAGATAGCACGTGTTCTTACCGAACTGCTCGTATAGCCCCTCGCACGTCAGCGCACACAGGTTGATGCCCTTATAGGCCGGACCAAAAACATACTGGAAATCTTTCAGGACACCGTTCTTCACGCCGTCAAATGCCGCAGCACTGTACCCCTTCTTAAGAATCGCTAAACTCTCACCGTCAGTGAGTGACCCGATCGAGGCAAACGCCGGACTCATCCGCCCGCTTTTGAGCTTGAAGAACGAGTTCGCGTCCTTGGCGATTTTCAGCGCATCTTTCTTCAACAACAGATCAAGGAATTCACGTTTGTAGTTCATTGTGTATTAAGTCCAAAGTCCAAGGTCTGAAGTCTTTTTCTACTGACTACTGAATGCTGACTACTGACTACTTTTTATTGAAAATGCGGCATAACTTTCTTGGCAAACAACTCCATACTGCGCAGCACCTTATCATGCGGCACCATACCACCAGGGTTAAACCAACAGATCACACGGCCCATACCGAATTCCTGCTGAAACCCTTTCAATCGTTCGACGCACACTTCCGGCGTGTCGAAAACCGCCATGACCTCTCGCGTCTGGTCGTACGTCATTTTGCGAACGCGTTCCATTACCTCCTTCAGGCGCCCCTCAGGCAACGGACCAGCCGAGGCATAAATCGACGCCACCGATTCGAGGAAGCGTCGAATACTCGGCTCTAGTTCTTGCCGGATCTGTTCTTGGCTTTCGCCGACATACAGGGGCGTTAATAACGTCACATCTTCGCCACCATTGTCTGGATGTCCTGCCGCTTGGCGTGCCTGGCGATAGAGAGGCAAGAACTCACGAATCTTGCGAAACGGGTTAACCTGCGCCGCGACAAAAATTGGCTCGCCCATACGCCCGAACAGTTCAAACGACTCGATGCTGTTCGCGGCAAACCGCATAGGCGGATGAGGTTGTTGCACAGGCTTGGGAATCACCGCAATGTTGTCTATCTGCCAAAACTGCCCACGATAGGAGCAACGCTCATTCGTCCAGGCCTGACGGATCAGCTCCACGCTCTCCAGCATCCGCTCACGACTTTCCGCTTGATCGAGACCAAAGCCGGAGAAATGCGTCGGAATCGAGCCACGACCGATACCAAACTCGACCCGCCCATTGCTTATGACATCTAAGGTAGCGATCTCCTCAGCCACTCGCACTGGGTGGGAAAGAGAAAGCAAGACAACGGCAATTCCCAATCGCAAGGTGGTGGTTCGTTCAGCAACGGCAGATAAGAGTAGCAACGGAGCCGGAATGCTCGAAAGGTTAGGGTTGAAATGTTGCTCGACTGGCCACACCGACTCGAAGCCCAGTGCTTCAGCATACACGCACTGTTCGATGGTATCGCGGTAGCGTTGCACCGGCGATTGCGACGGCGCGCAGGGCAGTTGGTAGTGTAATCCGAATTTCATTGTTGGCCCCTCCTCCCATACTCCTGTCGATCGCTACTCATTAGTGTTTTCTCCTAGCTTCATCCTCCCCCGCATCCGCTCCGCGTTTTTTCCCCTCTCCCTTGAAGGGAGAGGGCTAGGGTGAGGGTGAAAAGCTCCGCGTCCAGAGGAAACCCAACGGCAACCCATCTCAGAGTAAGGTACGAGGTCTTTTCGCTGATTCAGGAGAGGTTTGCAAGAGGAACTCCTACTCAAGGCAACAGGCCGATATCAAACCACACGCGGCGCGCTTCTCGCCGAAGCTCGCTGTTCATATTCAATGCCACAATTGTCACTCGCCCGACCGGGGTTCTTCCGATGATGGTGTGTTGATCCCGAGCCCAACGAAAGTGTTCTTCCCACTTTTGCACGCGAGGATTGAAGATGGAAACTTGAGCCCGAGTCATGGGATCAACAGCCTGCACCTTTTCTCCTTTGGCCAGGTTACACGATGCACAGAAAAGAGTTCGGTTAGGTGGGAGATTTGAACCACCATGAGATTTTGGAATGATGTGATCGAGGTGAAAACGATAACCGCATGCACGCTGGGGAGCATGACAATACTCACACCGCTCCTGCGCACGCTGTTCAACCAGCGCACGTAATGCCGTACGAAGACGCGACTTACGTTGTCGTGGCAGGGCAGACTCCTGAGCTACGCGGCAAGTCGCTGCCGTTGTTTAGCAAGGACACGTGCATTAGCCAATGTCATTTCTTCAGCTTCTTGTACGAGCGCTCGCAGTTCTTCAGCCTCAGCCTTCGTCAGTTTTCCCTCAGTATTCTTACTCATCAACGCATCAAGTCGCCGTTGCTTCACCGTAGAAAAACGCTGCAATCGTTTTGCTGTGGTCTCAAAAGCAATCAGGTCGGACAACGGTACTTTGCATAACTGACAGATCGCTCCAGCCACACGCATGTCGAGACGTTCAATTGGCTGGTGTTCTTGGTTCAAACGGTAGAGACTTTTGAGATTTACTTGCATCCCACTCTGTTTGAGCAGGCGATGTAATGCAGGAATAGTTATCTGCCGTTTATTCAAGACCTGTTTGAGCCGGGAGTAGGCTTGTACCATGCTGCATTCCTCTGGGTGGTACAATACCAGATGAGCGGTAAATTCCAATTACAGAGAAAAAGGTGGGCGATGCCCACCCTACGCACTCGCGTTGCTCGCCCAAAATGACGGGCTGCGTGTTTTCGTCATTCCCGCGAAGGCGGGAATCTATTTTCCACGGCGATCAATCGCCGTGCTACATAACCGCGCCCCATAAATGGGGCTGCAAGCCGGATTCATCCGGCGTCGCTTCGTAGCACGGGCATTGATGCCCGTGTTCTCTCGGCGACCCATTGCCTTCCCCTCACTCCCTGCGCTATGTCTATGGTGAAAAGGGGGCATTCGGGGGTCCATGCACACAGCGCTGCGTTTCCTGGTTGTATATATCACGCTCTGCGGTCTCCCTTCGTCCGCCCCTGCCGCCGACCACTCCGCCGAACTCTTCCTCCAACTCGGCCATAGCAGCCCGGTCATTGCCGTCGCCTTTAGTCCCGATGGCACCACCCTCGTCTCCGGCAGTGCCGACAAGACCCTCAAGCTTTGGGATGTCGCCACCCGCAAACTCCTGACTACCCTAGAAGGCCATAGCAGCCCGGTCTATGCCGTCGCCTTTAGTCCCGATGGCACCACCCTCGTCTCTAGCAGTGACGACAACACGTTCATTCAGTGGGATAGGAAAAGTAGAGAGATCCTTACGCGGACGGTGCTACTGCCAGGCAACCAGTGGCTGGCCTATCATCCGCACAAATTGCTATATGACTCATCCTATCCCGAGGGACAGGAAGAAAAATACGCGGCTATTCGCTTTAATGGCCAACTGCGCCCAGTCTATCCACTACAGTATTACCGCCAAGAACTGAAACGGGAGACTGGACTCCTAGCAGCGTTGCAATTCCCACAACCAGTGATTCAACCGAAATGGTTTCGTTTGTGGTGGAACACTTCTGAAAATAGGGGCGGGTGGTTCACCGCGCTCGCGTTTGCCGTCGTGATTGGGTTTGTGGTGTTTTCTGCTTGGCGTCGCCGCTCTGACCCGTTGGAGATTGCCAGAGAGTTCTTTGAGCAAACGGGTGCGCAGACCGTCGAGTCCCAGCATGGGCGTGCGCTGTTGCTTGGTGCGCAGGACAATCTTCCAACACATATCGTGGCCTTATGGCAAGAAGGGCAGGAGAACCCGCAAGTCCTCGTAGCTGAAGTCGTCGAGAAATACCGCGCGAAACTACAGGGCCGAGCAAAACTCTACTTGGTCTATAAAGAACATGGCCCCGACAGCGCGGCGTTGCAAGCGCTACGCGCACAAACGGGCTGCGACATCATTCCCCTGTTCTCGACCATGCTCGAACAGGCGGTGTTGAGCGGCGATAGCACGCGAGTCTTGCGTGATCTGGAGGAACCGTACCTTGTTCGTACTGATCCCTATGCCGAGTCCAAGCCAGTGCTCGATCCGCAATGGTTTTATGGCCGCGGCGAGTTGTTGCAGCGCTTGCCCGGCGTGCTGACACAAGGCCAGCATGTCGGCATCTTTGGCCTGCGTAAGGTGGGGAAAACGTCATTGCTCAACCAATTGCGCCAGCGCTTTGTCGCCATCCCAACGGTGTTCATCGACTGCCAGGCATGGCCAGTCAAAGCTGAGAGTTACTTCGGCGAGATTCTACAACAACTCTATAAAGAGCTAACAGCACAAGGAGTGAAAGATCTTCCTGCACCGCCACCGAGGGTTGATCCTGACCAGTTTCGTCAGCAGTTTTTAGCCTACTTCGAGGGCTGGCAGGCGGCCGGGCGGCGTGGACCGTTTTTGCTGATCCTTGATGAAATCGACAAATTTTTCCCGCATCGCGAAGCCAAAGACAGCGAGGAGATTCTCAATGAATATGTGCGCTGTTTCCGCATCTTACGTGGCCTGGCACAAACCCGACAATGTTTGGTGTTGCTAGTCGTTGCATATCGCCCCGATGTCAATCGCCATGATCTTCTTACCACCCACATTGGTGAAAACCCGATGGTGCATTCATTCCAGGAAGAAATTATCGGATTCCTCAATGCCAAAGAGAGTACCGATTTGATCCAGGAGATTGGCACCTGGAAAGATATTGTCTGGGAAGATAATGCCGCAAGGCGCGTGTTTGACTACTGTGGCGGTCACCCGCTGATTACCCGATGGTTCGCTAGTGAAGCGTGTAAGAAAGGTAGCCGCAAGAATGTCGATCTTGCTCGCGTTGAGGAAATAGCGACCGAGCAACAACATACTTTCGACAAAAATCAGATCGGTCAGTATTATAAAGAAA
>JAYVFX010000758.1:0-5511 GCA_043772795.1 Deltaproteobacteria bacterium | reverse complement strand
TCGCGGAGAAAACTTCTGGTGGATGAGTTTGTTCACTATTTTCTTCCTGCAAGGGGTACTGATCTGGCTCATTGCTACTCCGCTGTTTGTCGTCCAGCTCAGCGCCGGTCCGCCACTCTGGACGTGGACTGATGTCGTAGGGCTGCTGTTCTGGAGCATCGGCTTCTTCTTTGAGACTGTCGGTGATTGGCAGCTCGCCCGTTTCAAAGCCGATCCTGCTAATCGTGGGCGCGTCATGAACACAGGACTCTGGGCTTACACACGGCATCCCAATTACTTTGGTGACGCAATGGTCTGGTGGGGCTATTTTCTTCTCGCACTGGCGGTTCCTGGCAGTCTGTGGACGATCCTTAGTCCAGTATTGATGACCGTCTTGCTCCTCAAAGTCTCAGGCGTGGCATTGCTAGAGCAAACCATCACCGAGAGAAGACCCGACTACCGCGACTACATCACCCGGACGAATGCCTTTCTGCCGTGGTTCCCGAGCCGACCTACACCCTGAGCCGATCGTCCTGCGGAAAGGAGATCAATCATTATGAAGCAAGCTCACCAATCTGCTGTTGCAATATCAGAAGCGGCAACGGCGCCAGCGACTGGCGTATTCTACGGTTGGTGGATCGTCGCGGCATCATTTGTGTGTTTGATGGTCGGGATTAACCCGGTTGCCAGCCTCACTTTTGGAGTATTTCTTGCTCCGCTCTCTGCGGAGTTTAGCTGGAGTCGAAGCCAAGCCGCGTATAATGATGACCGCCTTTGGTTTGGGGACGGTGACGGGGCCGTTGCTGGGTGGCTGGCTACATGACGCGTTGGGGTCCTACGGTCAGGTACCGTTGTGCTATCTGGTTGGGATACTCTGCGCTGCGACGCTCCTGTCGCTGATCCGCAAATATCCCGGACAAGAAACTGCAAGTCCCAGAAACGACCGGAACACTGAGAGTTAGGAAGGACGCCGCGGCAAACCCCAGGAATCTCGGTGTTCAACGCGTGGACGGTCCTAAGGTGTATCAAGAAGATCGAAACCCTTGAAAAAGCCGGCGCGGCGTGTGGCATCTTGTATTCGATGGCTATTGACGGCGATCTTGACCGTAGGGTGCGAGCAGTATTGGATGCATTCGCGCAATAAGACAAAGCTAAAAACTCACATAAGGACCGTATAATGATAAGACTCTGTCATACCCTCGTAACGCTAACCGCCAGTTTTCCCTTGCTGGTTTCACTTTCTTATGCCGACACGGTAACCCCGGGCACCACGATCGATCAACACAACTGGCAGGTTGCAGAGCAGGTGTTACCTCCAGAGATTCTCCGTCCCCTGCAGGCCGGAGAATTTGTTATTATAGTGCAGGAAACCACCGACTTCCCGCTACGCCAGGCGTACGTTACTGCGACGGAAATGAATGATACGCACGTTGCCCTTGATGGAGGGACGCGGATTACGAACTATCAGGGTGGGCGCCCCTTTCCCATATTACAGGCAACCGATGCTCGAGCAGGAGAAAAAGCCGCATGGAACTTGCGCTATCGTGACATGCCGAAAGCGATGGAACTACGCGTGACGATGCAGAGTGTCAACAATGCCGGTGCCATTACGATGCAGAACCAGGGGCGTATGCAGGCGCGCTACGGCCTCCATCGCGTCGGTGAGGAGAAAGATGATCCGCAATGGCAGGAACGTGACGTGTATATGAAAGCCACGTTTCAACTGCTCACGCCAGCAGACATGGAAGGGCAGGCTCGCATTTTGACTCTACACGATGACATGGGGGCCGTACATGAAGAACTGGCGTACAATCCGCAAAACCGGCGTATTCGCAAGGGGTATGCAAATACGCTGGGGTTGATGGGAGGGGGGCGCTATGAAGTGCTGATGGAAGAGCAGCCCCCATTCTTCTTCATTGGCTACGTCCATGCTTACGACTGGACCTATACGGGCGAACGCCAGCTGCTTGTGCCTGGGTTCCTGAAAGCGGACCATCTCACCTTTAGCGGTAAAAATAACTGGTATCCTGATGCACCATGGGAACTCCGCCGGGTTGTGATATTGGAAGCGAGTCCTAAGGCGTCGCATCCGTACGGGAAGCGAATTTTCTATCTTGATGCCCAGACGTATGCGCCCCTCTGCATTCTGAGTTATACCCCGCAAGGAGAATTCGCTCGTCTGGGGCTGATCGTCCATGGACACCCAGATTTCGTTCCCGGCGCCCGTGGGACTCAGCTCCCTGTTCCTCTGGGGGCAACGTGGGTGACACCCAGTCGTGACCGCGCATCACAATTCCTCGCGATCCGACCAACCTTCAAAACAGAGGATTCTCCGCGACGGTATGAGATGATGGAGTTGTTGCGAAGGGGCAAGTAGCGGCTGTTGAGCATGGACAAGAACAACGCGGTGGCGGACCGTTCACAGCGTATAGTCCTACGCTCGTCAACGGTGTCGTGAAGGAGAGATGGATGATTATTCTGTACACCACCGAATGAGAATATCCGTGCTTGTCGATTCCGTAGGCCAGCAATAGAGGAAGGATAAGAAGATAGCAGACCTTAAGCACGCGCTTTCATTTTTAAGGAGACAAAGGAAACTAAGATGAGTATTACTGCACAAACGCTGACCGCAGAGCTAACTGCCGGATATTTGGACTACCTGGATGGTTCCGTACTGTCTTCCCTCTACCGGAACGGAAAAGTCTTCACTCGGCGAGATCTGGACGGCAGCGATGCGGGTACTGAGGGTATCAATCGGCAACGAATGGAAATGAAGATTCACAACGCCCGTCTTCTGCATGGAGACGCGCGCCACACCCTCGCGAGAAACGGCTATGAGCTGCTGAATCGACCCGGCTCTCTTGAAGGCATCGATTTCTTCGACCACCAAGCAGTCGTGAAGAAATACTACCCGCAGTGTGCTGACACGGTGCACGCGTTCACCGGCGGGCAGGTTTTCGCCTTCGACCATAACGTGAGGTCGGCGACGGGCAAACAGCACAGGCAGCGCATTGCGGGGGGACAGCAAGTGCAGGGACCCGCCCGCATCGTTCACGGCGATTACACCTTGACCAGCGCACCCCAACGACTGCGGGATCTCACCCAGCCACCCAAAACCAACGACACATTGCGAGACGTGCTGCTCCAGGACAGTCACTCCCTCATCCGCCCAGAGGAGGCTGCCAAGGTGCTGGCTGACGGCGGTAGATTCGCGATCATCAATGTCTGGCGCAATATTGCTGAAGAACCCGTTGCGACCCACCCGCTGGCATTATGCGATGCGCAAACTGTGCACCCCGAAGACCTCGTGGTATTCGAAATTCGCTATCAAGACCGCATCGGGGAAAATTACTTCTCCAAACATGCGCCTCGTCACCAGTGGTACTACTATCCTGAAATCACTCGAGAGGAAGCGCTGCTGATCAAACAATGGGACTCGGCGGGCCCTTTGGCGCACTCCCAAGGGGCCATGAGTGACGCCAGCAATCCGCAGGCGCACTGCACATTCAGTTTTCACACTGCGTTCGAGGACCCCTCGACACCTCCTGATGCGCCAGATCGGTGGAGCATCGAAGTACGCTGTTTCGTGCTCTACGCGTAGAGCGGGCGGTTGTGTCGCAACGTTTTCATGGAGACGAGCTGGGTTGTCACTCGCTGTGAACTATACAGCTCGTCCGACGAAGGCTCAGGTGTCCCCGCGCTCACTGGTCACAACTTAAGCGGTCTTTGGCAGAGTAATTCCCTCTCCCCCCGGGAGAGGGAGAGGGTGAGGGGATGGAATAAGGACTTTTTGCCTCTTGGTCCCCTCATCCTGACCCCTTCGACAGGCTCAGGACAGGCTTCTCCCGAAGGGAGAAGGGACCCATACCCGCGGCGTTTCCACCAAAGAATTGGTATCTACCCTTAAGTTGGGACCGGTGCTGGTGCGGTCCCCAGTGAGGGGCTGTGACCACCTGACCGAGAACCGGGGCGCGGAACAGGAAGTGACTTTGTTGCAGTACGAGGAAAAACCACAGGAGCATACAAAAAGTGTTCACGGAGAGGTGTGACTTATTGACACGAGCCTTCTAATGGGTGGCCCTAATTCTCCCTTGATACCGATATTCTCATTGACCTCGCCTGTGGATTCCCCCGCGCGGTGCAATTTTGCCGACGCGCAGAAGCCTGTGATAGTACCTCGTCCATGCGAAACTGAGGGGTGAGCTGGGGGCGTCATTCCCGCGGAAGCGGGAATCCAGGCGTAATAACCGAAGACTGCTGCTTGAAGTTTCTGGATGTCCGCCTGCGCGGGCATGACGAAGTCAAACCTCGCAAAATCATGTGAACAGAGCAGTGATTTCAGACAAGATTCGCAATCACCTAAACAGCACGTATCGTCTTTTCCTCTGGCCCGTGCTACGGAGAAGCTGTTTCTCTCCCCGCAACTTGTTAGATAACGTAACGCTGACCGGAGGAAGCAGTATGGAATTCCCTGTGCAGCATGTTGAGCAAAAAAAGTTCTCACCTGTGAGCAAGAAGGAAACACCTGATGTGTCTTCCTTTTTCCCTGACATTCACACAACAGTTAAACGATGCTTCTTGCAATTCCTCGTAGTGACACTTCTGTTCGTTAGTGCGCCCTCGTGGGCAGCGCAGGACTGGGAGGCTGAGAGCACGAACGCTTTGTTGCAAGAGAATTGGGGTAAGGTCGCTGAAATAGCCACACAATGGAAAGCAATCGACTCGCATCCAGCAACCGCTGACTGGCTCCAAGGATACGCCTCTTTAGCAACGGGTAACTACAGCCAGGCCACACAAGGTTTCTCCCGTCTGGATTCTCAAGCGAAAGGGCAGGAGATCGAAACGTTTGCTGCGGGACTTGTCAAGGAAAATCCGCAGAGCGCGGTCGCGTTCATGTTACACGGTGATGCTCTCGCTCGGAGAGGGAAATATGACGAGGCACTGAGGCTCCTTGATAACGCGAGTAGCCTTGATCCTCGCTCTGCTTTGATCCGCAACACACGTGGTGTCGTTAGAGCCTTGGCCAATAAACCGCAGGAAGCAATAGTAGACTTCACAGAGGCTACGCGATTGTCCCCTCAGTTTGCTGACGCCCACACCAATCTCGGTGTTCTCCGTCTCGCCCAGGGTAAACATGATCAAGCAGTACACGATTTTGACACCGCGATTACGCAGGCTCCGGACTTCGCGCTAGCCTACCACGGCCGTGGCATCGCACGCATGCAAGCCAACACGATGGCGCACTCACTGACCTGGAGCGTACGGGCCAGCTTCCTTCGCTCGGATCAACTCCGTGGCTGGAAACTAACCGGCAAGCGATTCTCCAGGACCAGGCGCGTTTCACCTTGCAGCAGCATCTTGCCGATCTCCGCTCCGGGCCTCCGGGGAACGATTCGATGTCCTTCAACTATGACAAGCATGAGAAGCTGACGAGTCTCAGAGGGTGTCTAAAAAGGTCATTTGCGGGCCAAGCGGCGCACCCTCAGGTGACTCATGGCTACGGGAATCATCGTTTCACTGGTCTGGGTGAGA
>JAYVFX010000757.1:0-4994 GCA_043772795.1 Deltaproteobacteria bacterium | reverse complement strand
GCAGGGTCAAGAACGTCGGCAGTTGATTAACTGCTTAACGACCAATAAGACTGACTTTTTCCGCGAGAATCATCACTTTGAGTTTTTACGCGAGCAGGTGTTTGCCGCAATCCGTGAACGCGCAACTCAAGGTGGACCTCGAACCCTCCGCATCTGGAGTAGCGCCTGTTCGAGTGGGGAAGAACCATATTCGATAGCCATCACAGTGAAGGAAACCTTCGGTACCTCTCTCATGGGATGGGATGTCAAGATCCTTGCCTCGGACATCGACACCGACATCTTGCGGCGCGCGGAGGCTGGCATCTACGATATCGAACGCATCGAGAGTATGCCAAACCATCTGAAGAGTAAGTATTTTTTGCGTGGGACAGGGCAACAGGCGGGACTCGTGCGGGTCCGTCCAGAACTGCAATCGTTGATTACGTTTCGTCAGATTAACCTTGTGCATGGCGACTGGTCGATTCGCACAAAGTTCGATGTGATCTTCTGCCGTAACGTGATTATTTATTTCAACCAAGAAACGCAACGGCAATTGTTTACACGCATGGCTCATTTCTTACAAGACGATGGTTATCTGATGATCGGGCACTCGGAAAGCCTTCACAGCATGAGCGACGTATTTACCCCACTGCGGGGCACTATTTACCGTCTCCGCAGAAGGGACGCCTGAATCATGAAATCTCTGCCGTCAGAGGTCAAAAGAACGATCATCTACATTGGCGGGGTGTTTGCCAGTCGCCAACCAGCGGCAGTCAGTACCGTCCTCGGTTCCTGCGTCTCTGCCTGTTTGTTCGACCCTGCGGCGAAGGTTGGAGGAATGAATCACTTCATGCTGCCCGATGGCGACGAAGGTGACCTACCAACACGTTATGGGGTACACGCCATGGAGGTACTCATCAACCAGGTGATGAAATTGGGAGGAGACAAACGCCGGTTTCAGGCCAAAGTGTTCGGCGGTGGGCACGTGCTCAAGATTCATAGCTCGTCCCTAACCGTGCCAGAAAAGAACAAACGCTTCATCAAAGAATTTCTTGCGACAGAAAATATTCCGATTGTTGGGCAACGCCTCGGAGGCACCAATCCACTGCAGGTCTATTTTTTGACGCACACCGGACAGGCATTTGCTAAACCGCTTGGCGCGGAGATCGTCGACAAAGTGGCGAGCGAGGAATCGCGGTATGTTGAAGTAGAGCGGAGCAAACAGAAAGCGTCGCCGACGGACAATGTTACGTTGTTTTGAGAAGTGTCGCACTAGCTCGCGTACGGGAGGACAACAGAACCATGGGCAGAACAAAAGTGTTGATCGTCGATGACTCAGCGTTAATGCGCCAGCTCCTGACGCAGATATTATCGCAACAGCCCGAGATTGAGGTGATTGGGACTGCTCCTGACCCATATGCAGCCTGGGAAAAAATCAAAACATTACAACCAGAGGTCTTGACCCTGGATGTGGAAATGCCACGGATGGATGGGCTGACGTTTCTGGAAAAGCTCATGCGCTTACACCCGATGCCGGTGGTCATGGTCTCGTCACTGACCGAAAAAGGCTGCCAAACCACCCTGCGAGCGCTGGAGTTAGGCGCAACGGACTTCGTGACCAAACCTTCCATCGATCTTCAGCAGGGGACGCTGAAGCTTGCCCATGAACTTGTCGAGAAAGTGAAAATTGCCGCTCGTGTCCGCGTACGACCTCGTACCGCGACGCCGACACATGGGACAGTACGTAGTGCCCCGGCAAAAATTGAAGCTCTCTTGCGGAGCACACATAAAGTGATTGCAATCGGCGCATCTACCGGAGGAACGGAAGCACTGCGTGAGGTGTTGACGGCCCTACCGGCCAACGCCCCTGGTGTCGTCATCGTCCAGCATATGCCGGAAAAATTTACCCACTCGTTTGCGGAGCGCTTGAACAGTTTGTGCCAGGTGCAAGTACATGAAGCCAAGGATGGCGATCGCATTCTGCCTGGTCATGTACTGCTTGCTCCTGGTGGTTACCATATGGAAGTACTTCGCAGTGGCGCCAACTACAATGTGCGAGTCTTTATGGGCGAGCCGGTCAATCGACATCGCCCTTCTGTCGATGTCCTCTTCAACTCCTGTGCACGTTATTTGGGCGGCAATGCGGTCGGTGCCATTCTCACAGGCATGGGCAATGATGGCGCCCGCGGGCTTTTGGCCATGCGGCAAGCCGGGGCGCGGACTGTTGCGCAAGACGAGGCCAGTTGTGTGGTGTTTGGCATGCCCAAAGAGGCAATCGCCGTGGGCGGTGCAGAAGAAGTCATGTCGCTGGCTCATATTCCTGCCGGTATTCTGCAGATGTTGGGGTAGATCCGCTGGCGGGCGCAGCCAAGCCGGAGGTTCAAACCACCGGCACTCACGCTGCAGCTTTGAGTAGGGAGTGCGCCGCCGGTTGGCGTACCGGAAGCACGAAGCTGAGGTAGGCACCGCCGGTTGGATTATTCTCCGCCCAGATGCGGCCATGATGAGCCTCAACGATCTCGCGACAAATAGCTAACCCAAGCCCGCTGCCGCCAGCGCCAGTTCTGGTCTTGCTGCTCTGCACGAACTTATCAAACACGGCTTCTAGTTCATCCTCTGGAATCCCCATCCCTTGGTCGCTTATCCGTATACGTACATAACCTGCGGGCTCGAGGTGATATGGGTTCGGCGGTGCTGCCGCCTCGAGAGTGTCAGTCTGCGCGTCGCTCGGGAGGGGAGCACACTCGACTCTGATTATCCGATGCTCGGGACTAAACTTAATAGCGTTGGCAAGTACATTGCGCACGACTTGACGAATCTTGCCTTCGTCACATTCGATATCGGGCAGAGTCGTGCGCTCGTCAATGTGTAAGGTCAACCGCTTCTGTGCAAGCAAAGGTTGTAACTCTTTTCCGACAGCATGCACGAGAGCAGTAGAAGATGTGTGACGGAAGTCATACTGGATTTGTCCAGCCTCGAGTTTGGAAAGGTCGAGTAAATTATTGATGAGTTTAAGGAGTCGTTCCGCGCTGTCGTGAATTTCGCTCAGGTTCTCACTCTGCGTTTCCGTGTTGAGCTGACGAATTTTCTTGAGACTGAACTTGGCAAATCCCATGATCGCGTGCATCGGTGTCCGCAACTCATGCGACATATTGGCAAGGAACTGTGATTTGGCCTTATTCGCGGCCTCGGCGGCTTCTTTTGCCATTGCCAGTTCACAGGTTCGTTCCTGGACTCGTGCCTCTAGTGCGGCATGCGCCTGTTGTAAGGTTTCGCTTGTTAGTTTTCGTGCAGTAATGTCCTCCACAGTACCGACAGAGCCTGTAACCGTGCCATCGGGAGCGGTCATGGGTTGTGCGTGAACCTCTACCCAACGCACCAGTCCCTGGGTCGTAAAGATACGAAACTCTTGGTGATACTGTTCTTTGCTCTGCGCTCGCTCCTGCCAGTGGGTCAAGATCGCCTGCAGATCTTCGGGGTGTACAGCGTTGGCCCAGGCCATCCGCAGATCCTGACCGGGTGCGACCTGATAAATTTCCCGCCAGCGAGTATTGGCATACTCGCACCCTCCTGCCACGTTGCCGATAAAGATTCCTATCGGAGACGTTTCACACAAGGAACGAAACCGAGCTTCGCTGGCCCGGAGCTGTTCTTCGATCTGTTTCCGTTCGGTAATGTCCTCCGCGGTTCCGACATGGCCAATCACGGTTCCATCTTCCGCGATCATCGGTTTTGTTCGCACCTGCGACCAGTGGACTTGTCCTTGCGGAGTGATAACACGGTGTTCCCCTGCGTATTGGTGTCCGCCTTGCGCTTGTTCCTGCCATGCAGTGATAACGGCTTGTCGATCGTCAGGATGTAATGCTCGCAACCATCCTTCGCCTACGCTTTCTTCCAAGGTCAGCCCATGATCTTCCTGCCATCGGTTATTCGTATAGATGCATTGCCCGGCCGCGTCATTACAAAAAATACCAATCGGTGAGGCAGCACACAGGGACCGGAATCGCACTTCACTTTCACGGAGTTGTTCTTCTATTCGTTTGCGTTCTGTGATGTCCTCGACGATCCCGACATAACCCGAAACAGCGCCATCGTCAGCAAGGATGGGCTGGGCATGAGTATGCACCCAGCGGAGAATTCCCTGCGGCGTGTGGATGCGGAACTGCTGTTCGTATCCCTGGCCCGTTTGCGCTTGGGTCTGCCAATGGCGCATGACTGTCGAGCGATCCTCGGGATCAATGGATCGGGCCCACGCGTCACCCAAGCTGTCAGCGAGTGTGGTGCCGTAGATCTCTTGCCACCGCGGATTCGCATATCCACAGTTTCCCTGCGCATCGCTGAGATAGATGCCCACTGGTGAGGCTTCACATAATGAGCGAAACCACGTTTCGCTCTGCCGCAATTGTTCCTCCATCTGTTTACGCTGACTAATATCACGAGACACAACGAGGACCCCAAGGGTTTCGCCTTTGGCGTTCCGCACCAAGCAAGAGCGGGACTCGTTGAGAACGATAGTCCCATCCGGTCGGACTACTTCTTGCTCATAGGTCAAAGGTACTTTCTGGCCTGCTCGCAAGCGGCGCGCTCGCTCTTCAGTCTGCGCGACAGTGGCAGGCGTGACAAACTCGCTATAGTGACGCCCAAGGGCCTGGTCTCGTAACCAGCCGGTCAAGACTTCCTGTCCGTGGTTGATATCGATAATGACACCGCCGGTGGTCACGTACACCATGCCATCATAGGCAGTATCAAATAAAGTGTGGTAGCGCTCTTCCTTCTCTTGTAACGTTATCATCTCCTGTCGGAGTGCGGTCATCTCCGCATGAAGAGCGATGTTTTCTCTGGACAATGCAACGCTACGCCGTGCGAGCCGACCGGTCGATATCCCGAAGTATGCGGCGCAACTGCCTGCCAGGAGGAGGACAATAGCAAGGACCAACGGCCAGGCTTGGGGAGTGGCAACGGAAAGGCTCAACCAAGGCACAGCGTGCCCATGCAGAACGAAGTCCAACCACACG
>JAYVFX010000756.1:0-5069 GCA_043772795.1 Deltaproteobacteria bacterium | reverse complement strand
TAAGGGATATGTGCCAGGATACTGGATCCGGATTCCATTTCTTCTGGCTGGATTTTGCGAGCTGGCTATAGTTGTCTTCGATAGATTCAAGCCTTCAGGAAAATCTTGACCTCTATACTACCACTGCAGTTCATGTATCGTGCGCTGTGCGCACAATGCGGCAAGGGTAGTCCTGCTGGAAAAAGATTCAATCCGTGCACCTCGTAAGACCTGTTCTTATCTCCCTGAGCAAGGCCTGGACAAGAGCGATTACAAGTGTCCTCGTACTTTCGAAGCTCATACTATATTTCTTCCTCTTTAGTTTTCTTGAAGAGGAGGACAGCTAGATGATCTCGACGAAGCGAAGCAGAGACTGAAGTTTCCTTAACAATTTGTTTCCTAATTTTCAACCTAAATTCAGGACTATCTTTGTCACATCGTGCCCACAGCGCACGCTACAGAAACTGTTCTTTGTTTGTCCAGCGAGGCGGGTCCTGAGTCAGGTAGCGTACGCGCAGCATATACGTGCTGCGCGACTGTGATTACTCTTCGTGCGCATGGCGCACGCTACTGTAAATTACTGTTCCGCAAACTTCGCGATACTCACCACTGCCCGTTCGTGCGTTCCTTCACCAACTTTGGTCCCGTCTTCATTAAACGCCTCGACAGTAAACAGCAAACGGCGACCTTTGATTTCACTCAGGGTCACTTTCCCCCTCACTTTTTGTCCGATCTTCGTCGGCGCGAGGTGTTTGACGTTGACATGAAAACCGACAGTCTGCTCACCAGCATCCATGTGGGGCGTAAGAAACTCGACGCACGTTCCTTCCATCAGCATGATCATTGCCGGGGTGGAATACATACTCGGAACGTCGGGTCCCATGTGTGAAATTCCCATGTCCGGTGTCGTAGTAATAACCCGCTCGTGTCCCATCCCTGGTTTGAGTGTGTCTTTCATTGCTTCCTCCGTGGTAACGAAGGTGGGCAGTGCCCACCCTACTCTTTTCTCTACTGACTACTGAATGCTGACTACTGGCTACTTCTTCACGGTTCAATCGCTGCGCGTGTAATCTCTTTGCGATCTGATTTATCCATCGCCTCGGCTGAGCGTTCGAGTGGGAACACCGCATCAACCAGTTCGTGGTACGGATACTTGTCGATGTGTGCAGATAAGAAGTTCAATGACTTCTGAAGATAATGCGGATTGTAAGTGGCAACGCCAATAATGGAGATGGATTTGAACGTCACAACCGACGGTGGAATCGCCACGGTTAAGCCAGGAGAAATGTTGCCAAGCTCCAAAACTCGTCCACCGTTACGAACGAGGTTAATTGCTTCAAGAAACGCTTCGGGAATCCCGGCAACTTCGAGAACCACGTCTGCACCGAGCCCGTTGGTCAATTCACGCACTCTGCCGACTCGTGCTTCTGGTGTCGAGTACGTTTGCATATCAACCAGCTCATCTGCCCCAAACGCTTTCGCACGTTTGAGTCGTAAATCAACACCGTCGATCGCAATCACTCGCGTACCTCGTGCTTTGGCCACGGCCATAGCATGGAGCCCAAGTCCACCAGCACCTTGCACGACCAGCGTCTCTTCGTAGCGCAGGTTACCACGATCAAGGGCGAAGAACACTTGCGACAATGCACAGTTCGCTGACGACGCGGCATAATCAGGAACGTTGTCCGGCACTTTGTATACATGCTGTCCAGGCTGAATGTAGTAGTGGGTGCCAAAAGGCGTATGAAAGTGCGGCGGATCTTGCGGCACTAAACGTCGCGCCCGAATCCCCATCGTAAGACACGCGGCAGCATTGCCATCGCGACAGTTGGCGCACAGACCACAGGTGCGATAGTACACCGGCGCAATGCGATCGCCTTCTTTCAGTGGTTGGCCCGCAGTATCTGTCGTGACCCCTTTACCGAGTTTATACACCCGTCCGACCATTTCATGACCAGGCATCACCCCGCGTTTGCCGAACTCCCCGCGCCACATGTGCACTTCAGAGCCGCAGATGTTTGTCCGGCTCACTTGGGCAAGAATGGCACCAGGTTCAACGTCTGGTAAATCAAATTCGTGAAATTCAATCGTGCGTGCCTGTGGAATGTAGGCGATCTTCCCTTTCATCTCGACCCTCCTGCTACTCTATGAATGGGCGGGACAGTAGCATGGAGGGCGCAAAGAGTTAAGACGGAGGCAGTGAAGAATTAAGAGTGAAAAGTGAAGAATTGACAAAAGAAATCAGAAAACTCTTCACTCTTCACTTTTCACTCTTCACTAAAAAGCAACGGGCAATGCCTTGAGTCCGCGCAACGTCACGGTGTCGCGCCACTCCAAATTTTCAGTCGCAAGCTGAAGTTTCGGCATGCGCTGCAAAAGCGTATTGAAGGCAACTTGCGCCTCGACACGAGCCAGTGGCGCGCCAAGGCAATGGTGAATCCCATAACTGAAAACAATGTGTTTGTTGTCCTTACGCGTAATGTCGAGACGATCAGGGTCAGGAAACACCTCAGGATCGCGGTTTGCCGCACCGAGCAGGATGATGGCTTGTGTCCCTTTGGGAATAGCTTTCCCGCCAATCTCGACATCTACTAGCGCGGTCCGCGCAGTCATTTGCACGGAACCATCGTAACGGAGGAATTCTTCGACAGCGCTGGGGACGAGTGAGGAGTCCGCTTTTAATCGCGCCAGTTCATCGGAGTGACGCAGTAGCGCGAACATGCCGTTGCCGATGAGATTCATAGTTGTCTCATGTCCAGCTCCGAGCAACAGAATGGCTGTGGCCACCAACTCTTCTTCATTTAATCGATCGCCTTGTTCTTCTGCCGCGATCAGACCACTGAGTAAATCGTTCTGGAGATTCTGCCGACGCTTGGCAATGAGGTCGCGAAAATACTCGTAGAAGGCTACGGTTGCTTGATTCGCGGCTTCAATAATTTCTGGAGTGATAATCGGATCAAGGCTCCGGGCCAGATCCCGCGTCCACACCTTGAACTGCTCTTGCTCTTCCACTGGTACCCCGAGCATCTCGCAGATCACCACCGTGGGTAACGGATAAGCAAAGTCCGCAATAAAATCCATCTTCCCGGCAGCTTGCACATTATCCAAGAGTCCATCAACAATCGCTTGAATGCGTGGACGCATGCCTTCGGCAACGCGGGGCGTGAATGCCTTGGTCACGATTGTACGTAACCGCGTGTGATCAGGTGGATCTTTCATCAGCATCCAGTTGGTCTGCATCTGGATAAGTGGACCACTCGTCCCTCCCTGCGCTTGAAGGAATTCTACAAATCCATCCCATTTATAAGGATCAGCGCTGAACCGGGTGGCATCACGCAACACCGCTACGCAATCAGCATGACGGGTGAGGACCCAGCGACCGGCGATATCGCTCCAGTGCACCGGATCTGTAGCGCGCAAGCGATGATAAAATGGATAAGGATTGAGGCGAAACTCTGGATCAAAAGGATTGAACTCAACAGTATCGGTCACAGTGTCCCTCGCTTCATGCATTTGCAGCGGTTTCCGCCAGCATAGCAAAAAAAATAGGGACACGGCATGCCGTGCCCCTACACTACACCTGTCAATAACAGGATTCCCTATAAGAATGACGGTGCACGATACTCGCCAAATACCTTGCGCATGGCGTCAGAAATTTCGCCGAGCGTTGCGTATGCGCGTACGGCATCGACAATCACTGGCATGAGATTCCCACCATCCCGGGCCGTGGCCTCAACTTTGTCGATCGCCGCTTTCGCTGCCGCTTGATTGCGTTCTGCCCGTACGGCCGCGAGTTTCTTCTTCTGTTGCTCTTCCAGAGCCTGGTCAACTTTCAAGAGTTCTCCCTGGTTATCGCCCTCAGCCGTAAAATCATTGACACCAACAATGATCTGATCTTTGTTCTCGACTGCTTGTTGATAGCGGAACGCCGCCTCGTGAATCTCGCGTTGTTGGTACCCCGCTTCAATACCTTTGACCGCCCCGCCCAGCTTGTCGATGCGTTCGATATACTCAACGGCTTTCGCTTCGAGTTGATCAGTGAGTGATTCAACAAAATACGATCCCGCCATCGGGTCAATCGTATCGGCCGCTCCGGATTCGTAGGCAATCACTTGCTGTGTGCGCAAGGCAATCCGCACCGCATCTTCCGTCGGCAAGGCCAAGGCTTCGTCTTTGGAGTTGGTATGCAAAGAGTTCGTCCCACCAAGCACCGCAGCCAGCGCCTGCAAGGTGACGCGCATGATGTTGTTATCCGGTTGCTGAGCAGTCAGTGTCGAACCAGCCGTCTGCGCATGGGTCCGCAGCATCCACGAACGTGGGTCCTTCGCTTTGAAACGCTCTTTCATAATCTTGGCCCACAAGCGACGGGCCGCACGAAACTTAGCAATCTCTTCGAAGAAATTGTTGTGGACATTGAAAAAGAAGGACAGGCGTGAAGCAAATTTATCGATATCGAGCCCCGCCGAGACCGCAGCTTCGACATACGCAATACCATCAGCCAAAGTGAAGGCAATCTCTTGGGCTGCGGTCGAGCCAGCCTCACGAATGTGGTAGCCGGAGATGGAAATAGTATTCCAGTTCGACACTTTGTCCACACAGAAAGCGAAAATATCGGTGATAATTCTGAGCGACGGCGTCGGCGGGTAAATGTAGGTTCCCCGTGCCATATACTCTTTCAACAGATCATTCTGAATCGTACCGTTGACTTTATCCCACGTTATGCCCTGTTTCTCAGCGACTGCCAAATACAGAGCCAGCAAGATGGAGGCAGTCGCATTGATCGTCATTGAGGTACTGACTTTATCGAGCGGAATCCCCTCGAGCAGAGTTTCCATATCTGCGAGTGAGTCGATCGCAACTCCCGCGCGGCCAACCTCACCTGCAGCGAGAATATGATCAGAATCGCGACCCATCTGGGTAGGTAAGTCGAACGCAACCGACAATCCGGTTTGCCCTTGTTTTAAAAGATACCGATAGCGTTTATTGGATTCTTCCGCGGTGCCAAACCCGGCATACTGTCGCATCGTCCAGAAGCGACCACGATACATGGTCGGCTGCACACCGCGAGTGAAGGGATACTGGCCGGGAAA
>JAYVFX010000755.1:0-4198 GCA_043772795.1 Deltaproteobacteria bacterium | reverse complement strand
CCGCTCTTACGCATGGTGGAAAAGTCAGAGGGGTCATCCTCACTGAATTCATTGAGAAGGGCTACGCGCAAGACGGACATGAGATGCATTCGGTCGATGACATGCGTTCACGCAAGCGTGGCCTCGATGAATTCGGCGATGCCTATATCGCCCTTCCCGGTGGCTTTGGCACATTAGAAGAGATCCTCGAAATGATTTCATTTAAGCAACTCGGGTTTCACCATAAACCCATTGTCTTCGTAAATACTGATGGTTATTTTGACGGTCTATTACAACAGTTCGCACGTGGGTTTGCTGAAGCGTTCATTCATGAGCAGTTTCGCACTTTGTATACGGTCGTTGTGACACCCGAAGAAGCGCTTGCCGCCGTCGAACAATAGATCATTCAGGTAAGGAGATTCTTGCATGCCACAGCCCCAAGCCGGGATCGTCCCAAACCCGAACCCCAATGCCCTGTTCCTTGTCTTGCGTGTCCGCGACTCCGCCACCAACGGGAAAGCAGTCGCCAAAATCGCCGCTAGTATCCCAGCCCTCGCTGCCAAAGTGAGCGGTGTCGATCCACGCGCCAACCTCGTTTGCACTGTCAGTTTTGGTGCACAGTTGTGGGATGTTATCTCACCCAAAAAACGGCCAGCCGGGCTGCGTCCCTTCAAGGCCATCAAGAGTGGAAATCTCAGCGCACCAAGTACTGGTGGAGATCTGCTGTTGCATATTCTCTCCAAGCGCCATGATCTCAACTTCGAGTTAGCAACCTGGATTCGGACACAACTCGGTGACATAGTTGAGGTGATGGATGAAGTGCACGGGTTTCAGTACCTCGACTCCCGCGACCTGACCGGCTTTATCGACGGCACCGAAAATCCCAAAGGCAACAAAGACAGAACAGCAGTTGCACTGATCGGCAAGGAAGATGCAAGCTTTGCCGGGGGAAGTTACGTCTTCACTCAGCGTTATGTCCACAATTTGAAGAAATGGGCGACCGTCCCACTCCAGGAGCAAGAAGGCGCGGTTGGTCGGAAGAAAAAAGACAGTAAAGAACTATCAGATAAGCTTAAACCACCGACGGCACACATCAGCCGCGTAGTCATGGAAGAGAACGGGGAAGAACTGGAAGTCGTGCGTCACAGCTTTCCGTATGGCACGGTATCGGAATCTGGCCTCTTTTTTATCGCCTATACAAAGAATCTGGACATCCCGGAAAGAATGCTCAGCCGCATGCTTGGCACGGCGGGCGACGGGGTACACGATCATCTGATGGACTTCACTCAAGCAGTTACTGGCGCGACGTTTTTTGCTCCGTCGCTGGACATATTCAAGTCGTTGGGCAGTCGGTAATTACAAGAGCGTCGTACGCTTGGACCACTAACTGAACAATGGGATTCCCTCTCACTCTTAAGAGGGAATCCCTCATCAGACAGACTAGGTGTCAGACGACCTGCCTCCTTGCCGGATTGACCTCTTAGGGCTGCTCCTCTATCCTCTCGCCCTAGGCATTCAGGGCAGAGGGCACCGATGTTGAGCATTCCCCTTCGTCGAGAACGGCGGGAAATACTAACACTCTTCCCCTCTAATATCGAAATAAAACTCATATAGTCGTAGGAGGTTGTAATGTCGTTTTTGACCCTTGGAGTGAGTATCCTGGGCCGCACGTGTGCGCTTCTGATGACCAAGAAGAGCGTAGTACAGCGCGGTGGTTTTTTCGGTCAGGGGCAACGAAGTGGGACTGGCATTTTTGGCAGTCTCCTCACTCTCGCCTTGCTCTTAGCCGCATCGTCCGCATCGGCCAGTGAGAAAGATCTCGTATTACCGGATCTATCTACGGTTGAGTTCTTCGGCATGAATGGCCGTGCCTTCCTTATGCTCGGGCTCCTTGTCTGCGTCGGCGGCCTAATCTTCGGATTGAGGATTTATAAAGAATTGAAAAACATGCCGGTGCATCGCTCGATGCGCGAAATTTCAGAACTGATTTACGAGACATGTAAGACCTATTTGGTCACCCAAGGGAAATTTATCCTTGTTCTCGAAGTGCTCATCGGCTCGATCATGGTCGTCTATTTCGGCTTCTTAGAGCACAATCCGGCCAGCCAAGTAGTCATCATCCTGTTCTTTAGCCTCGTCGGCATCGCTGGCAGCTACGGTGTCGCGTGGTTCGGCATTCGTATCAACACCTTTGCCAATTCGCGCACTGCGTTCGCTGCGCTCGCGGGGAAGCCCTATCCTTGCTACTCCATCCCCTTGAAGGCAGGCATGAGCGTTGGAATGCTGCTCATCAGCGTTGAGCTGCTCATTATGCTCTTCATTCTTCTCTTCGTCCCAGGAGACTATGCCGGATCGTGTTTCATCGGGTTTGCCATCGGCGAATCGCTTGCTGCTTCAGCGTTACGTATCGCAGGCGGTATCTTCACCAAGATCGCGGACATCGGTTCAGACATGATGAAGATCGTCTTCAAGATCAAAGAAGACGATGCGCGTAACCCTGGCGTGATCGCCGACTGTACGGGTGACAACGCTGGCGATTCAGTAGGCCCAAGTGCAGATGGCTTTGAGACGTACGGCGTCACCGGCGTCGCGCTCATCTCTTTCATCCTCCTCGCCATCGATCCTGAGTATCAAGTGCCATTGCTGGTCTGGATCTTTATGATGCGCATCGTCATGGTCATCGCTTCTGGTGCCTCATATGTGCTCAATGAAGCGATTGCGAAGGGACGTTACAGCAACGCCGACCACATGAACTTTGAAGCGCCTCTAACACAACTCGTGTGGGTCACTTCAATTGTCTCAGTTATCCTCACCTATATCGTGTCACTCGTACTGATTGGCAACATGGGTGACGGAACGCTCTGGTGGAAACTGTCCACGATTATCACCTGTGGTACCCTCGCTGGCGCAGTGATCCCAGAAGTCATTAAGGTCTTCACCTCGACCAAATCTGCCCATGTCCGTGAAATCGTGACGGCTTCACGCGAAGGCGGAGCCTCATTGAACGTGCTCGCCGGTCTCACCGCCGGCAATTTCAGCGCCTATTGGATGGGCGTGGTCATCGTCAGCCTCATGGGAATTGCTTACTTAGTGAGCGGTGAGGGACTAGGGACTTTGATGAGGAGTTCCTTCTCAATCAGCCCCGCACCAGTCTTTGCCTTCGGTTTGGTCGCGTTTGGCTTTCTTGGTATGGGACCGGTCACGATCGCTGTCGACTCGTACGGACCGGTGACCGACAATGCTCAGTCAGTGTATGAACTCTCGCTCATTGAGAATATTCCCGACATTAAGGAAGAGATCAGACGTGACTTCGGCTTCTTTCCGGAATTTGAGAAAGCCAAGCATTTCCTCGAAGAAAACGATGGCGCAGGCAACACGTTCAAAGCAACGGCAAAACCAGTGTTGATCGGGACCGCAGTGGTGGGCGCGACGACGATGATCTTCTCGATTATCGTGCTCCTCACCGGACTAAAAGCAGAGAATATGGCCTACCTCTCACTGCTGCATGCCCCGTTCCTCCTCGGCCTCATCAGTGGTGGAGGGGTGATTTTCTGGTTTGCTGGCGCGTCAACCCAAGCCGTCTCCACCGGTGCGTATCGCGCGGTTGAGTTCATAAAAAATAATATTAAGTTAGAAGGGGTCGAGAAAGCCTCGGTGGAAGACAGTAAAAGAGTCGTGGAGATTTGTACGCAATATGCGCAAGCAGGGATGATTAACATCTTCCTTACCATCTTCTTCAGCACTCTCGCCTTCGCCTGTTTGGAGCCATACTTCTTCATCGGATATCTGGTGTCAATTGCCCTCTTCGGTCTCTACCAAGCGATCTTCATGGCCAATGCTGGTGGGGCCTGGGACAACGCTAAGAAGATCGTCGAAGTGGAACTGAAAGAGAAAGGCTCAGCTCTCCATGCCGCCACTATCGTTGGCGATACCGTAGGTGATCCGTTCAAAGACACCTCATCGGTATCTATGAACCCGGTGATTAAGTTCACTACGCTCTTCGGACTGCTCGCCGTCGAACTCGCGGTCACGATGAACCCAGCAACGGCACATATGCTGGCCGGATTATTTTTCGCTGTCTCGATGGTCTTCGTCTGGCGGTCGTTTTACGGCATGCGAATTACTAACTAGCCCTTGTTTCTGCAAATGTACCGGACTGTTGGTCGGGGTGGAGCACCTGCTACCCCGACTAAAACAAAGCCGTATCATTCCCTCACTC
>JAYVFX010000754.1:0-2007 GCA_043772795.1 Deltaproteobacteria bacterium | reverse complement strand
CCGTGAATCGTCAGCGCTGCAATGCCAGCATCTTCCAAAATCGGTGCAAGCTGCACGGCATCCAGTTGTCCCTCTTTCCATCCGAGTCGCGTTTTCACGGTCACAGGAATGTTGACGGCCTGCGTGATCGTACGCACGAACTTTCCGGTTTGCACCGGATCACGTAACATCGCCGCCCCAGCTCCACGACTCACGACCTTCTCCACCGGACAGCCCATGTTAATATCCACCACCGCCGCCCCTGAGGCTTCAACCAACTGCGCAGCATCGCGTAACTCTTCTGCTACCGCACCGAATAATTGCACCGCAAGCGGACTATCCGCTGGACAGGTTTGCGCAAGTGCTTTCGCTTTGTTGTGTTGTTCCAGCAAGGAACGTGCATGAATGAGTTCAGTCGTAGCGAGTCCGAACCCGCCAACTTCACGCATACACAGACGAAACGGCAGGGTCGTATATCCAGCCAGCGGAGCTAACAGGAGGTTAGAGGACAAAGAGAGGGAGCCGATGGAAATACTTACATGCATTGGGAATCATGTCGCAAGGGAATTACGGAAGAGGTCTTGCCAACTCGTAAGACCTCCCGATTAGGCTTTCGTCTAGATTATTAACCAACAAACTCCGGCATGACTTCCTTAACGAACAGATCGTACGTCTCTGCAGATGCAGGAGCGATAATGTAATACGTCATACCGGTAGCTTCTATTCTCGATTTCAGTTCGCGTTTGACCTCGTCTGTTGTGCCCATCAGGGTGACAGGAGCGCGTTGGGCAGTGGCAAGATCAGGAAAGCCTAGCCGTTGCGCCATCGTCTGTAGTCCAGCATCTCCAGATTTTCGCGCCAGGCTCACGAACACAATACTCCCTAGCTCGATACTCTTGGGGTCACGTCCGGCCTCACGCGTAAACTTGTGTAACATGCCGATGCGGCGTTTGAGTTCTGCTGGAGTAAATTGCACAGTCGCAACCGGATCATTAATGAAGTCCTGACCGTTGAAGATCGGAGGAATGATATTGAGGATGTCGGCCTCTGCGGCAGCAATCTTCAGCAGCCCACTGCCGGAACCACCAAGCATGATGGGCGGATGCGGCTTTTGTACTGGTCGCGGATTATTGTACGCCTTCTTGATCGCAAAATAGCGGCCCTGGAACGTAGGCGCCTCCTGCGTCCACATAGCCTTCAGCACTTTGATGACTTCGTGAAGCTGCGCAAGGCGTTCAGCGTTCGGTGGATACGCATAGCCGTGGGCTTCGTATTCGTCCTGCTTCCACCCAGCACCCAAACCAAGGATAAATCGCCCATTGCTTACGATGTCCAAGGTGGACACAATTTTGGCGAGCAACGGTGGAGTGCGAAACGAGGCCGCAGTCACTGATGGTGTCAAACGAATGCGGCTCGTCACCGCGGCAATCGCGGTTAATGTGGTGAAGCACTCTAGTTGTGGCGTTTCCGGTGGGCCGAGCGGTGTAAAGAAATGATCGTTAATCGATACCGAATAGAATCCCTCACTCTCAGCGCGTACTGCCGCAGCCTTTGCACTCGCGAAATCACCAGTCGGCAGGAACAAACCAAACTTCACGTTAGCCATGCACATTTCCTCTCGCTTCGTTTTCGTACAACCTCAGCGCGACGTATGTTCTGCGAGAAACGCTACGATCGCCTTCTTCGCCGCGGGTTGGTGTTCGGGCTCTTTCCACTTTTCAATCAGCGTGGCCTTCTTTGCTAATGCGACTATATCTCGCGAGGTTTCTTGCGGGTGATACATATCGTTCCCTAGCAAGACGAGCAACGGTGTTTCACAATGAGCGACAAAATCGCGCGATACGTTGAAGAGAAAATCCCCGCCATACATCGAAGTCTTAAAAGCCTCGAACGCACCGTCGTTTGCTTCAGGGTGTATCGGCTTCATCTCTTTCGCCCAGCCGTCAAACATATCGAAGAAAGCTTGCTGGTTGTTGAACATGCCAATTGTCTGAAACAACACAGCCGACGCTACGCGCTTCGGTGCGG
>JAYVFX010000753.1:0-10639 GCA_043772795.1 Deltaproteobacteria bacterium | reverse complement strand
AGTGTGACACCACTCATATTCACCCCGGATGATAATCCCATCTGGGCAAGCTCTTCGTTGAAAATGGCTTGTTCGATAACCGACGCACCACGACCACCGTATTCCTTCGGCCACCAAATGCCGATCCATCCACCTTCGTTGAGCTTCTTATGCCACGCCTTCTGTCGCTCCCAACGCGCGTCTGGCGCAAGGTCTTCGTCCTGGCCCGCACGGATGTCGTCTGGCGCATTTGCCTCCAGCCACGCACGTACCTGTCCACGAAACTTTTCTTCTTCAGGAGAATAACTAAAATCCATGAAACCTCCACAAGTCAAAAACAAATCTTGGACATGTCAAAAGCAAGTCTCAATCAAGTCCGAAGCAAGGTCACAACAACGTCGAGAAGAGATGCGGGGATTTATCCGTGACGCATGTGTGACTTGCCTTTGACTGGTTGCCGACTCGTATGAGACTCGTCGTCGGTCCGGTCAAGACTTGGGTAAAATCAAGAACTTTGTAACCATCTAGGACATGCTTCATCTCGGTACCTGCCATAGTAGTCAGTCAATTTAATTTTGCAGGATAGATTGCCGTCATGCCAGCGAAGGCTGGCATCCAGGAAAAATATGTACTGGCCTCTGGTTAAGCCTCCTGGATTCCCGCTTTCGCGGGAATGACGTTCCCCCTGACTATCCATCAAAACTTCCTTGACTGAATAATAGTACCCTCCTTATCGATCGTACACGTTTACACGAAAGCTGTTCCGAGCGACAAGGGGAGGAGTGCCTCTCTCGTCTTGAGGCAAAGCGAAGTCATCTGAATGCTCATCTTTGGCTCTCCGTGTCGCCTTTCCCTTTATGGCCTCACGGACCGAGTAGAAGATGTTCAGGAGTTTCAGTGGAATACTAGTACGAATGACTACGAAATGAGCGAAGCAAGAAAGATCTGACTATTGATGAAGGAAGGAGGAATCACGCTCGTGGTCATGACGATGGTGAATGTCCGGATAGTGGGGGTGACGATGAGGCAATGCCGGATGAGTATGGAGATGGCTGTGAAGGTCCTCGACATCGCCATGCGGGTGATGCGCATCATGGATATGGCCGTGCTCGTGTTCGAGTGGCTCGTGCCAGTGTGCGTGCTCGTGTCGTTCCGTCAAGTGCAGCCACGCGCCAAGTCCCATCAGTGCAGCAGCAACCAGCAACTGGGTCGTCAGGCGATCGTCCAACACGAGGATGGAAATGGCTGCTCCCGTGAAAGGGGCGAGTGAGAAGTAGGCGCCCGTCCTGGCTGTGCCGATGTACCGAAGCGCCAGGATAAAAAGCACCAGGCTCACGCCATATCCGAGAAAACCGACGACAGCGGCAGTCAGTACGGTAGGCGTGCTCGGCACGTTCGCGGCGGCGGCAAACGCGATGACCAGATTGACCATACCAGCAGCGAGCCCCTTGGTTCCAGCAATTTGTACGGGATCGCCTGCTGAGATTTTCCGTGTCAGGTTGTTATCAATCGCCCAGGCAAGACACGCGCCAATGATGGCGACATTCCCCCAGAAAGAACTCAATTCCGGTCGCCCCGTCCACGACAGTACGAGGCCGCCAGTCGCAATGGCCGCCATGCCCCATACAATGCGCCGGTCATGATGTTCCTTGAACACGCACCATGCCAGGATTGCAGTGAAAACCCCTTCGAGGTTGAGAAGCAACGAGGCCGACGAGGCAGGGGTGGCGGAGAGACCAACCATAAGCAGTACGGGTCCCACGACGCCACCTGAAAGGATCGCTCCCGCAAGCCAGGGGAGGTCCGCACGCGTTATCCCAGCCTCCTGCCTACCTCCAGTCTGAAAGTGAAGGCGCAGCCACCACCATATGCTGAGACCAATCCCCGAACCAAGGTAGAGCAAGCCGGCCAGCAGTATGGGGTCTACTTTCCCCAGCAACACCTTCGACAACGGTGTGCTGGCGCCAAAGAGCACAGCCGCAGCAAGGGCGTAGGATACACCAGGTAGGGAGGGTATAAAGGCAGCTGGTCTCATTATCTTATACGCACTCTCATAGGAATGAAGAAAAAAGTGCTCAGAGAACCAAAACAGGCAGGGGATTACCGTGGCCAGTACCTCATGATGGAGACCCCAAGGAGGCTGATGATACCTCCGATCCTTTTCCAATCAAGAGTGCAATGTTTCCTATCTATCGAGAACTTCCCTGCCCTCCGCAACAGCCTCCCAGCCCTCACGCAAAAGAAAAACCACCATTGCAAGGCCAGCCAGTGGGTCCGCCCACCACCACCCTAACCACGCGTTGAGTCCGAGCCCCACAAGAAGGGCAAGTGAGAGGTACGAGCAGGCCAACGTTTCCAACGCGTCAGCGGCGAGCGCGCGACTTCTAATCTGGATAGCAACCTTTCGTTTTTGCCAAGCCAGAATCGGCATCACAATAAGTGAAATAATGGCTAAGAGGATACCGACGAGACTCTCTGCCGGCTGCTCGTGGAAGATGAGCTTTGTGACTGACTCATAGGTCACGTAGAGGGCCAGGGCGATAAATGTCACACCGACTACGAGAATCGCCCGCCGTTCTGCTTGTTCTTCTTCCTCCTCACCCCCCTGTTTGCGCAGCCGCCAGATCAGGACGACAGCCGAGGCAACCTCAATATAGCTGTCGAGCCCAAAGCCTACGAGCGCAATACTACTGGCAAGAATGCCTGCGGTGATAGCGATCACACCTTCCAGCACATTCCAGCCGACGGTGAAGTACTCCAGGTACAGCGCTTTCTGTCTCATCAGTACACCATCCCATCTTCCTTCGGTTGGTCAACCCATCTGTCCTCTCACGTCGCATCTTGCTCGTCTCGCTCCTTTGCGTCTCGCCAGCTCTCAATCCATGCATACAAAGCTGGCAGCACGAGCAGGGTAAGCGCAGTCGAGGTGATCAGTCCACCGATTACCACTGTCGCCAGTGGCCGCTGCACCTCGGCGCCAGCGCTTGTGGAGAGCGCCATGGGAATAAATCCCAAGCTCGCGACCAGGGCGGTCATCAGCACCGGTCGCAGTCGGATATCCGCACCCCGACGTGCGGCCTCTTCGCTCGATAGCCCCTCATGCCGCATCTGTAAGACGTAGGACATCAGGACTACCCCGTTCAGGACGGCGACGCCAAACAGTGCAATGAACCCCACCCCGGCTGAGATTGAGAAAGGCATACCGCGCAGGACGAGAGCGAAGATTCCGCCGGTCGCGGCTAGGGGTACATTCAGGTAAATGAGCAGTGCCGGTGTCATAGCGCCGAACGTGGTGTAGAGCAAGACGAAGATCAGCAACAAAGCCAATGGAACAACAAGAAAGAGCCGGCGGCTCGCCCGTTCCAGGTTTTCAAACTGTCCGCCCCAAGTCAGATAGTATCCTGTCGGCAGAGGGACTTCTTTCGCGATGCGTTGCCGAGCGTCGTCGACAAACGAACCCAGGTCGCGGCCACGGACATTCGTCTCCACCACAAGCCGGCGATGAATGTTCTCACGGCTCACCTGCGCCGGACCTTCTTCGATGGTAATCCGGGCCAATTGTGAGAGCGGGATCAAGTGACCGTCTGGAGCGGCAATGGGCAAGTTGTCGAAGCTGCGCATTTCATCCTGGCCAGCCCGGCTGAGCCGCACGGCCAAGCCGAAGCGGCGTTGCCCTTCAAAGACGGTTCCCACCTCTTTCCCTGCACCCGCCGCTTCCACCGCAGCCAGCACATCGGTGGCGTTAATGCCGTAGCGAGCAATCTGCTGACGGTCGACCCGCACTCGTAACACCGGGAGCCCTTCCACTTGTTCCACGCGCACGTCAGCCGCGCCAGGGACACGCCTTAGTACACGGCCAATCGCCTCGCCCTTGTCCCGTAACACACTGAGATCATCGCCAAAGAGCTTGACCGCGACGTCAGATTTCACGCCAGCAATCAGTTCGTTGAAGCGCATCTCGATCGGTTGCGTGAACGAGAGGCCGACGCCTGGCACGGCTTCCGCCAGCGCTGCTGTCATCTTCTCTACTAACTCTTCCTTGGTGTTCGCGCTCGTCCACTGCTCTCGGGGCTTCAAGCTCACGAAGATATCGGACAGCTCCATGCCCATCACATCGGTGGCCACCTCTGACGTTCCTGTCCGCGAGACCACGCGGGTGACCTCCGGGAACTGACGCAGCACCCGTTCGATCCGCATGCTTGAAGCAACGGATTCGCTCAGGGCGATGCTCGGTAATCGCCAGGCCTGGACGGTAATGTCGCCCTCGTCCAACCGCGGGACAAATTCACTGCCGGTGAACTGGGCAAGGATGACACTGCTGACAAACACGAGTGCGGCAGTAAGAGCTGTCAGTCGTGGTCTTCGCATCACCCATGTCAGCACGGGCCGGTACAGTCGCTTGGCCTGGCGCATAAGCCATGTCTCTTCCTCTCGCACCCCGGTACGCAGAAAGAAGCTGGCGAGCACGGGCATGAGCGTAAAGGACAGCACCAGAGAGCCGGCCAGCGCAAACACTACGGTCAGCGCCATCGGGTGAAACATCTTTCCCTCGACCCCTTGAAGCGTGAGGATTGGCACGTAGACAAAGATGATAATTCCCACCGCGAAAACGATGGGCCTGAGCACTTCCTGGCCAGCTTCCAACACAATGCGGCGCATGTCCTCATCGCTCAGGCGTGTAGCTGTCCGTTGTGACGCGCTCCGCTCGGCAAGGTGACGGACGATGTTTTCGATCATCACGACGGAGCCGTCCACGAGGAGGCCGAAGTCGATTGCCCCCAGGCTCATCAGATTCCCTGATAGGCCAGTAGAAACCATGGCGGTGAATGCCAGAAGCATCGAGAGCGGGATGGCTGACGCCACGATCAGGCCACCACGCAGATTACCCAAAAGCAGAAGCAAGACGGCAATCACCAGGAGTGCGCCTTCGATCAGGTTCTTCGTGACCGTATGAATCACACGGTTGACCAAGTCAGAGCGATCATAGAACGGCTCAATGGTGACACCTGCGGGAAGAGAGGATTGAATCCGCTCCACTTCTTTCTTGACCCGCTCAGCGACCGCCCGTGCATTCTCACCCCGCAGCATCAACGTCATCGCCACCACGGCTTCTCCTTCTCCGTCCATACTGGCGGCACCAATGCGTGGCATCGCCCCGATGGCGACTGTACCCAACTCCCGCACCCGGATCGGTACGCCGCCCGGTCCAGTGGAAACGACGATGTTGGCAATGTCTTCCGTATTCTCGACCAAGCCCTCGCCGCGGATGAGGTACGCCTCGCCGTTATGCTCAATGTACCCGCCGCCCGCGACTACATTGTTTTTCTCCAGGGCCGCGAAGACCTGACCGATTGGTAAACGATAACTCGTCAATTTCGTGGGATCGATCACGACATGGTATTGCTTGACATAGCCGCCGTTGGGCGCCACCTCAATGACGCCGGGCACTGCACGCAAGCGATAGGCAATTTGCCAATCGAGCATCTCGCGCAGTTGCATGGGCGTGTACCCTGGCCCCTTCACGGCAAACATGAAGATTTCTCCCAAGCCGGTGGTCACCGGCCCCAGCTCCGGCGTGCCGAAACCGGCAGGAATTTGTTCTTTCGCTTGGGCCAAACGCTCGGCCACCATTTGGCGGGCAAGGTAAATCGGCACGTTCTCTTTGAACACTACTGTCACAGCCGAAAGGCCGAAGCGGGAGACCGAACGGATTTCCTCTAAATCCGGCAGCCCGCTCATCGCGGCTTCCACAGGAAAGGTGATATAGCGCTCAACCTCGACCGGCCCGATGGGCGCGGTCCGCGTGAGAACCTGAACTTGGTTGGTCGTAATATCTGGCAGCGCGTCGATCGGCAGGCGTCGTAAGTCATAGACACCCACACCAACGATCAGCAGAGCAAAAATGACGACCAGAAAGCGGTTGTGTAACGACCAGGCGAGAATGTGGAGTAACATCGGTGTTACTCCTCCCCAGCCAGGGAAGCTTTTAATAGCTCAGACTTGAGGGTGAAGCTTCCCTCTGTCACAACCTGTTCACCTTCTTTCAGTCCCTCCCGCACTTCCACCCAGCCTCCTTCTTTTTTCCCCAGCGTCACCGGCCGTTTGCGAAATATCCCATCGCCGTTCGGGACAAACACCACCATGGCGTCTTCAACACGCTGGACCGCACCTTCAAGAATAGTGAGGCCAGTTGCGGCGGCTTGCCCCTGCGCGGCAATGATGGCGGTGGCGAACATGCCGGGCTTGAGGCGCCTCTGCGGGTTGGGGATCTCGACGCGGGCAGAAACAGTGCGCGTCGTCTCGTTGAGGAGGCTCCCGATGTAAGTGACGTTGCCGCGGAAAGTCTCTTGCGGATAACTCTCGGTGGACAAGACAACGTCCTGTCCGAGCTGCACCTTGGCCACGTCTTTCTCGTACACATCGAGTTGGATCCACAGCGTGGAGAGATCCGCGATGGTATAGATCGAGCGCTCCGGTGACACCATCTCGCCAATGGAGATATCCTTCTCAGCGACAATCCCAGAAAACGGAGAGAACAGGGGAAACTCAGAGATAGGCTCTTTCGTCTGCCAGGTGAGACGATGCGTGTCTTCATCAGAAAGTCCATACAGATGCAGCGTTGCATGCGCGGCTTCAAACTCTGCCTTGACCGTCTGGTACGCAGCTTCGGCTTCAAGCACGTCCTTCTGTGACGTAATCTGTTGCTCGAAGAGACGACGCGCCCGCTGGTAGTTCTTCTCCTGGATACTGACGAGTGCCTGGAATTTGAGGTAGTCCGCTTTAGCCTTGCCCAGTTCCACACTATCAAACACGGCCAAGACATCACCCGCTTTGACCGTGTCGCCCAGGAGCTTGCGTACGGTAACCACCCGGCCAGCAATACGGGGACTCACATGCGCCAGGCGGTTCTCGTTGGGCTTAATGACAGCAGAGACACGGATCTCTTCCGTGAGCGGGCGACGCTCCACTGGTGCGGTCTTCAGGATCAGTGAACGGAGCGCCGCAGAGGATAAGTGGACAACATCTACAGCCTCGGCATGTTCTTTCGCCGGCGGGTTCACAGCTTCAGGAGTGTTCACCGACTCCGATCGCTGGCAGCTCGCGAGCAGACTCAGCGTGAGTGCACATCTCAACACGAAGTGACGCATATCCATAACAGTCTCCCCAGAGTCAAAGATCTACAGATCCATGCCTGTCGCTCGCTCCAGGGCGACTCGGGCCTGCCAATAAGCGCTGAGAGCCTCAATGTAGGAGAGCTGGGCAGTGATCAAGTTGTTTTGCACGACCACCAGTTGCAGCAGATTGATTTGGCCTTCACGGTAGGCGATCTCGATGAGCTGAAAGTTCTCGGTGGCACGCTCTAACACCGCCTGCTCATACACCTCTACCTCAGCCTTCGCCGTGTTATACGCACGCAAGGCGTCCCCCACCTCCTGGCGGATTTGGAGCTCGACGCTCTGTCGCTCGTAGCCAGCCTGGTCTTTGCGGCCAGCGAGTTGGAGCAACTCAGCCTGTTTCCGATCAAAGACGGGCAGCGGGAAGCGAAGTTCCACGCCAGCCATGCGGTCCCGTCTTTCTTCTTCTCGGTACACAAAACTCACAGTCGGATTGGGAACGATCAAGCGACGGGTTAACCCGATCTCGGCGTCGAGACGGCCGAGCTCCGTTCTGGCCGCTTGCAGATCCGGGCGATTATCCAGCGCCGCACGAAGCAATGTCTGCTCGTCAAAGGCTTGCGGCGTCACTGTTAACTGGCCCGTCAAAACGAGTGTTCCGCGCGGCTCTCGCCCCAGCAAACGTTCCAGCGCGCGCAGCGTATTATGGGAGTCGCGTTCGGCGACCAGGGTGTCTCGGCGCGCCTGACCGAGTTGGATCTCGGCCAGATTCACCTCTAGTTTGGAGATTTCCCCAGCCTGGAAGCGCGTCGCGGCAATATCACGGAGTCGGCGGGTCAGATCCTCGACCTGGCGGAAGAGATCAAAGCGGCGGCGCAAGGAAAGCGAACGGTAGAAGTTCTCCTTCACCTGCGCCAAGATCAGTCGCTCGCGATCTTTCACCCGCTGGGAAACCAGAGCGAGATTGTGCTCGGCCTCTTCAATGCGCTTGCCACGCTGCCCGGCGATCTCAATCTGCTGGGACAGGGTGACAACAAAATCGACCGAATCGCCGCGCTCCCCTGGCTCACCGCGTGAACGGTCGGTTACTTCGCTACCGATCTCAGGATTGAATTGACTGGGATAGCGAGCCTTGACCAGCCGTCCACGAGCGATCTCTAATTCTTGGCGCACAGCCAGAAGGTCAGGGTTACGGTCACGCGCCAGTGTTACAGATTCACCAATAGTGAGAGACAGCGACTCTTGACTATGGCTCAGCGTCGGTAACATCACCACAGTTGCCATCACGAGCATACAGATGACTCTCATGTGCATCATGACCTCCATGCAAAAGAGAAGAAACCCACGTCTTATCGGTGAAGAGGATTTACGCACCCAGCGTAGAGCACCAGTCGCGCTGATGACCTACAACGCCCGTGTCAGGGCACGGCAGGCTTGCATCAGCAAGAAGCATGCGGGCGAACGTTCGCGCCCCGGTCCTCTAGCCGGAGAACACCAAAGAAAGGAGGCGGAATCAGATCAGCAGAGCGGTGCGCTGTTGATACAAAGGAAAGGCGCCAAAAGAAGTGGTGGGATAAACAAGGGGAAGGCTCAGTGCCCAACAAGTTGGCCCACGAGAGCGAAACGGCAAGCAGGAGCAGCAGACCTGGGAAGTCTGGATAAGCTGAGTCGGAACGGGAACGGTTGCAGTATGTGCACCGGCCAGTTCGTCGCACATGCTCGGAGAGGGAGTTTTTTCGTGATCTCTCGAAGACGGGGCACTCATCCCCTGGGTAGAAACCGGATGTATGCACTGCCGATCAGTGGCGTGATACTCCGGCATTGTGTGATGAAAGACAGTTGTGTGAGCCAACAGCTCCAATGGGGAGTGGCTAAGCGCATGAACAATCAGCACAGACAGCAGGCTCCACGTGAGGAGCCGTGTGTAGTGTCCTGCGAAGATTGTTTTCTCAGTCATGTAGTAACTTCTCACCTCACTCAACTGCGCTTTTTCAAAAGCGTTCTAGCGCTTCCTTTTTATATATTTTGCCACACTTCTCCGCCGTATGAAACAAGGTTCCTACAGGTACTTTCTCACCGTGCTTAAAGCGCGAGCTTGCGCAGCCGCAAGGCGTTACTAATGACGGAGACCGAGCTGAACGTCATCGCCGCGCTCGCAATCATGGGGCTGAGCAGCAGTCCGAACGCTGGATAGAGGACGCCTGCCGCTAAGGGAACCCCGAGAAGGGGCGGACCGACTCTTCTATTACAACAAATTCTTCTGCTCACGCGGCGCACGTCGTTCCCGGTCTGGCGGAGGAGACGGTCTGGTGGAGGAACGATCATCATCGTCGTCTGCCTCGTCCTCCTCGTCTTCCCAACGGTCCTCGTTATAGCGAGGATCATACCTGCCTGAATCCTCCCGCTCGCCTCGATATCCTCCACGATCATCTTTATGGGTATGCCCATCATGAGCCAGCACCACCGCCGGACCTGATCTGAGCAGTAACAAGAGACTCAACACAGCCGCGACAAAGATCCTTTGTTTCATAGGTCTTCTCCCTTCCCTTGGCGCTAGAACCAGGGATGATGTTGATGACCACGACGATGATGCCGTGCGTCTTTTCCCCGATATCCGAACCTTCCCGAGGGATGGCCGTAACCCGAATACGAATCGTATCTATAGGAGGGTCGCTCACGATAGGCATGGTCCCCATAGCCACGGTAGGAATAATTACGATCTACGTGTCCGCCGGAGCGATAATCGCGGTCATGCCCGCCATAGGAGGAGTTGTGATCACCATGTCCGCCCCTGTCGTGGGACTCGTAGGCAAAGGCCGGAACAGTGAAGAGGAGTGAAGCAGAGATAACCGTGCCGAGGACGCCGCTGAGAAATCGTGTTTTCATGAGACGTGCTCCTTTCCTTCTTTCAAACACTCAGGGAGAGGGGAAGTCGCACCTGATCCTATGCAGGTGGATTGTCAACCACTATCAGAGCGTGAGTGTACGCAATCGCAGTGCATTGGCAATCACGGAGACCGAACTGAACGTCATCGCCGCAGCCGCAATCATGGGGCTAAGCAATAATAAAATGGGTAAAGGATACCCGCCGCAACCGGAACGCCGAGTGCATTGTAAATGAAGGCGAAGAACAGATTTTGCCGGATGTTGCGCATGGTCCCACGGCTGAGTTTGCGGGCACGGGTGATACTAAATCGAACCACAGAACATTCGTACACTTTACGCACGGGCTCATCGGGCGTGTCATTCTGAGCGTAGCGAAGAATCTCTCAGAGAGACCCTTCGTTTCACTCAGAGTGACAGACCTCGTGTGCCAATCTTTTGTGGTCTGATTTAGCACTTTCCATCGCAACGTCCGTGCCCGTCCCCATCGCGATACCAACCTGAGCTTGGGCGAGGGCCGGGGCATCGTTGATTCCATCACCAGCCATCGCCACTACGCGCCCTGCCGCTTGCAACCGTTTCACACTCTCACTTTTTTGCTCAGGCAGTACTTCCGCTTCTACGTCATCGATCCCTATAGTAACGCTCCAGCAAGATATGGA
>JAYVFX010000752.1:0-3377 GCA_043772795.1 Deltaproteobacteria bacterium | reverse complement strand
CAAAGTGCAGTTCATGTGTCGTCGCCCCGTCGATAGCAAGATCGCCGTGCACGTCGAACACCACCACAGCGGTTGCTTTTCTCAGCTCATGACAGACCGCTTTAATGGTTTGGCTTTTCCCCGAACCAGAACCGCCGACAATGAGCAGGTGCGGGTTCGGCAGCGCCAACGGCTGCCACGACACCGCGCCCTCTTTGTTCGTGCCAAGACGAGCAGAAAGGCGGTCGGTGTCCACTACCGATGTGGGCCACACTACAGGCTCTGGGCTTCGTCCGTTGCCGGGTGCTGACGATTGCGCGAGGAGACGAGCCAGCTCTTCCTGCTCAAACCGGCGCTTCTGTCGCCGTTCGAGGTAGCCGCCCGCGAGGCTCAAGGCCGTGAGCACGAGTACGCCAGCGATGAGGTAGGCGAGGATCACGTACTACCTCTTTCCCATTCTATGGTCACCGTAGAGACAGACGTGTTGACCTTCCAGCAGGTGTTGTTTGACGGTGTCGAGGAGGTCGAAGCGGCCGATGAAGGAAGTGGGGATTGGGTGGACGGTTGTTCTTCTTGCTCACCTTCAAGTGCCACTTTCATAATGTTCCCTTCGATATGCGCTACCTGATAGCAGATTAGCGAACCGAAAAGAAAGGGAACGGCGACCGCTGGTAGCGCTGGACGACGTGTCCTTCCTGTGGCAGATGTTGGTCTCGACGCGATCACAAAAAGGGGAGGATACGACGTTGTGCAGAAACCCCAAGATCACGTCGTTGAAACCAAAGGGTTATAGAGTTGATAGAAAAGTGCTTGTCGATGTTTGTAAAGTTGCTATAGGTAGCAACCTGAGAGTGTGTAGATATAGAAACTTTGTGGTTTGTAGATGTGGAAACTTGTTTATTGTAATAGCAACTTGTTGCTGCTAATGGAAACAAGTTGTGCAGTTCAATAGTAGTTAGGCCAGAGGTGCGGTTCGTTACTTAGCTCTGGAGGAGGACAATGATGATCGAGTCTTTGGCGATCCAGATCGGCATCTACAGGCGTGACCCCGACGCACATGTGATCGTAAGTGAGGTCGATGTCGGCTCGCTTCTTAGCCAATTCACTGAGGAACCTCGTTACTTCTCCAATGTCCCCGAAGGCGGCTCCATCAAGGTAGAGGTGCAGCGGACCCATGAATTCGAAATAATCATCGCGCTAGCGCTGATAGGGGGCGGCATATTCCTCACGGGTGCACTCGAAGAACTGGGCAAGCGACTTGGCGGGTGGTTGGCGGATCGCATGGCGAGCCTTGGAACAAAGCAAAACCCTGAAGTGCGGTGTCAGGGTCTCGCGACAGTCGTCGTTAATCCATCGGCTATGAATGAAGCTAGCGCGGGTATCACAAAGCTAGTTACTGAGGCGGCGCAAGCAGGCACGCGGGTACTGTTAATCGTAGAACCTGGGATACCCGGAAGGTAGCCGTAGCCTCTTGCCTCGGCCTAACCCCGGCGTCAGCCAGTTTCGCTCAGGCGTCCTTGAGGGCAGATGTCAATCACCGATTTCGTAATGCTGCTGCGTCCTCTTATGGCTTGGTCGAATACAGATACAGTGACACCGCCACACTCACCAAGACGAGCACCCCAATCCCAATCCACACCGCATAATCCCGCCAACTCTTCGGCTCGGCCAGCGGCTGGAGCTTTTCTACTGGTCGTTCTTCTCTCGCTCGCCGCTCAGTGACCAGTGGGATCTTTTCTTTTGCAGGCTGAACACGCGCGTCCTCGACAACCGTCAGAACAGGACCATTCCCTTTCGTCGTCTCCTTTCGTTCCTTCCTTCCCCCCTTCCCCTTTTCTTTCTCTTGGGCTGCAGGAGAAACGACACCCGCTTCTGCCATTGTCCCATAAAAGGAAAACAGCCCATCAAGAGCCGCCATCTCGAACACTTGTTTGACTAAGTCACTCGCTCCAACCAAACTGACCTTCCCATTCTTCTCCTGCGCTTTTGCTTGGCTTGCCATCAGGAACGACAGCACAGAGGACGAGATATACTCTACTGCCGCCAGGTCGAAGACGAGATGCGAAACGGAATCGCCGAGCAACGGATCAACCGCTTGATGTAACTCTTCCACTGCCAGGCTATCCATTTCTCCTTGGCAGGTGACAACCGTCGTTTGTGGATCAACGCGCCGGGTGCCGCGAATGTATTTCATGGCGTTGCCCTCACTTTGCGAATGGTTGCAATGACTGTCTTGTTAGTGGAGAGAAGCAGGAAGTCATCCATCAGTTTCTTGGTCATCTCGATGCCGCGCCCATGCGCCACCTCCGGTCCTGGCATCTTCCCTGTCACCGCCTCAACTCGCCCAGCGTTAATCACGGTGAGCAGCAGATCGTCTTTCCCGGTTTCGATAATGACCCGTAGCTCCTGCCCACCAGCGTTCACGGCGTTGGTTACTAATTCGTCAGCGCAGAGTTTCAGCTTGTTGCCCTCTTCCCGGCTGAACCCCACGCCGGCGATCGCCACCGACAGCTTTTCTTTGACCTGTTCCAAACTCTGGATCTTCGCGGCGAGGGTGAGTTCCTCGCGCTGATAGGATGCCTTGGGCACCTCTTCCGAGAAAAACAACTCAGCCGTACGGGAGAGCACTTCGGCAAGCGAGCCTTTCGCCACGACATCCCACTCACTGCCGTTGTCGGTGACATGGGTGTTGAGCAACGACTGCGATGCCGGACCAACCAGGTAGTACGGGTGCGTGCTCAGGATATCGACCGCATGCTTGAGCAGAAGGGCGGTCGTGATCGTGCGGCGGGGCTTCTTCGGTCTGAAGACTTTCTCGGCGGTGATGGTCTCCGGCTTCACCTCTTGCGCTTGCGCCCGTTCCTCGGCTTCGGCGACGAGCGGATTCTTGCCACCGTGGCGGATATAAAAATCAATGTCCGACTTTTTGAGACGCCAACGGGTGAAGAGTTTTCCTGCTGGAATCTTGCCCGCCTTCACGACCTCGCGGAGGGTATCGCGCGAGACGCCCAGGTAGTCGGCAGCCTCACCGAAGGAGAGGATTTCTTTCTCGGCAATCGACTGACGTAACACCGGCTTGGTCACGAACGTCCCTCCTTGTTCGGAGCGGTGTAACCAGATCAGCGGTCTATCGAACTAGAGAATCTACAAGACTCAGTAGATAAGAGTTAAACTCAGTTAATTAATAGCAAAACTCAGCGATTATTGTAAAGCCTGGGAGGAAGATGATTGAAATTTATTTCACGCAGCAAATAACGTTTTCACGTAATATTTGAAATCGCAGTCTGTTGGGAGCGACCTGCATAAGGACCGAAAATTTGCGTAAGTACGTGACCGCAAAAGAGAAAAAGGCCACAGAAACGAAGGCTGTTTACTGCGTGAAATGAACCTTTCACGCA
>JAYVFX010000751.1:0-4222 GCA_043772795.1 Deltaproteobacteria bacterium | reverse complement strand
CCCGCCGTTTTCTCACTCCCGGATCCTTCAGTCTTCGCCTTTTTCTCTCCTCGTTCGGTGAACTCAACGATCGAGAGCGGCGCAGCATCTCCACGGCGTAAACCGAGCTTCAGCACTCGGGTATATCCTCCGGCCCGCCCTTGGAACCGTGGGGCAACTTCGTTAAACAGGTGCTGAACAAGCTTTCGGCTTCCGAGATACGAAAACGCCAACCGCCGGGCATGAACGGTATTGCGCTTTCCTAACGTTACAATCCGGTCCGCCCAGCGTCGTAGCTCCTTTGCCTTCGCATCAGTAGTCCGGATTTGCTCGCGTTGCAAAAGAGCTTTGACGAGGTTGCGCATGAGCGCTTTGCGGTGTGCTGCACTCCTATTCAGTTTTCGGCCGTCTTTCAGATGTCGCATAATTGCTTCTCTCCCAGCAGGTCCTCAGTCACCTACTCAGCCGTCGTCCGGAGACGTTCGAGTTCCTCCCGCGGGGGATAATTATCAACTCGCATTCCCAGCTCCAGTCCCATTGACTGTAACGCCTCCTTAATCTCGTTTAGCGACTTACGGCCAAAGTTCTTCGTTTTGAGAAGATCACCCTCGGTTTTCTGTACTAACTCACCGATATAACGAATGTCAGCGCTTTGTAGACAGTTCGCTGAACGAACGGAGAAGTTCAGTTCTTCGATCGGACGGAAGAGATTTCCGTTTTGCGGAGCAGGAGGTTCTTCACGGACATCAAGGCTTCGTTCTCCTTCTTCCCGCGTACCAACGAAAATTGCGAGCTGGTCTTGTATCACCCGAGCTGCATCGGTCACTGCCTCGTCGGGACGGATACTACCATCTGTCCACACCTCTAAAGCTAACCGTTCGTAGTCGGTCCGCTGACCGACTCTGGCGTTAGTAATGGTAAAGTTCACTTTACGGACAGGGGAGAAGGCAGCGTCAAGGAGAATGGTCCCCACTGGATTATCTTCCGTGGCTTTGTAGCGTTCGGCAATAACATATCCACGCCCGCGCTGGACTGTCGCCTCCAGCTCGAGACGTGCACCTTTCCCAAGAGTAGCGATATGCACGTCTGGATTGAGGATGTCTACATATGGGCCAACAGAAAGATCACGAGCAGTGACTTTACCTTCACCACGGAGATCAAGGCGTACTGTCTCTGCTTCACTGTCCCGCAAACGAAACCGAATTTCCTTGAGGTTCAGCAGAATGTCTGTAACATCTTCCGTAATGCCAGGGACGGTCGAGAATTCGTGCAGCACGTCTCGGATTTTAACTTTGGTAATGGCTGCCCCTGACAGGGAGGACAATAGTATCCGTCTCAGCGAGGTGCCTAGCGTCATCCCAAATCCGCGCTCAAACGGCTCACCAATAAATCGACCATACGTCGGGGTGAGCGTCTTTTCCTCAATCTCCAAGGCCTTGGGTTTAATCAGGTCATGCCAACTGTCTTGCATGCAGCTCCCTCTTCCCGGTACTCGCTATGTTCCCTAAGAGTACCGAAACCAGCGTTACACTTTGGAATACAACTCGACAATGAGCTGTTCGTTGACTGGCAAGTTGAGTTGCGTGCGTGTTGGCAGTGCACGAACCCGACCAGTAAACGACTCTTTATTTACCTCCAACCATTCCGGAACTCCCCTACGTTGAGCAAGGTCAACCGATTCTTGTATTCGGGTAATCTTCCGGCTTGCCTCTTTGACTTGCACCTCATCTCCCGATCCCACCAAATAGGAAGGGATGGTCACACGGCGTTGGTTGACCAGAAAATGGCCGTGCCGGACCAATTGTCTCGCTTCTGACCGAGAGGTAGCAAACCCCATGCGGTATACCATGTTGTCGAGCCGTCGTTCGAGCAAAGTAACGAGGTTCTCACCGGTAATCCCTTTCTGCCGTTCGGCCAGTCCTAGGAAACGGCGGAAAGGCATTTCAAGCATACCGTAAATCCGGCGCAGCTTCTGCTTTTCGCGCAACTGTACACTGTATTCGGTGGCCTTTCTCCCGCGCCCCTGCCCGTGCTGGCCCGGTGGATACGCCCTCCGTTCAATTGCACATTTGTCGGTGTAGCATCGCTCTCCTTTGAGGAAAAGCTTAATCCCTTCACGCCGACACATGCGGCATACTGGACCGATATTTCGCGCCACAAAGACCTCCTGATTCTTCCGTTACCCGTGTAGGTTACGCATCTTAACAATAAAGAGTGATACAGTAGTGCCGGTCACACTCTTCTTCGTTTTGGTGGTCGGCAACCATTGTGCGGAATGGGGGTGACGTCACGAATCACATGGATAGCAAATCCAGCCGCTTGCAGTGAACGAAGAGCTGACTCTCGTCCCGCTCCCGGTCCTTTCACCTGCACTTGAACACTTCTCATTCCCGCGTCAGCAGCTTTGCGGGCGGCACTCTCGGCAGCGACCTGAGCAGCAAAAGGGGTCCCTTTTCGAGATCCTTTAAAACCGACCGTTCCAGCGCTTGCCCACGCAACCACGTTTCCTTGGGGATCGGTGATGGTGACGATTGTGTTGTTAAACGTGGAGTGAATGCACACCACCCCTTCGGGAACAGATTTGCGTGTCTTTCTTTTCCGTGGTGCCGCTGAACGTTCTGCCGCAGCCGCTTTCGCCATGGACAATCTCCTCTTTACTATACGTCGTAAATGCTATTTCGTCTGTGCTTGTTTCTTACCGGCAACAGTCCGTCGTGGCCCCTTGCGCGTGCGCGAATTTGTTCGCGTACGCTGTCCTCGTACTGGTAGACTTTTCCGATGACGAAGGCCGCGGTACGAGCCGATGTCAAGATGCCGCTTGATAGACCCTGTTATCTCGCGTCGGAGGTCACCTTCCACTCGGTGTCCTTGATCAATGATGCGACGAATACTGACGATTTCTTCATCTGTTAAGTCATCGATTTTTTTGCCCAGAGGAACCCCGGCTTGCGTTAAGATCTGCCCCGCGGTTGCCCTCCCAATACCATAGATATAGGTCAGTGCGATTTCTGATCTCTTGTTCCGAGGTAGTTCAATACCAGCAATACGTGCCATACAGGTCCTCCGCTTCTGTCGTCCGCTGTTTCTATTTATCTACCCTTGCCGTTGCTTATGGCGTGGGTTCTCGCAGATGACACGAACCACTCCAGAGCGACGGATGATCTTACATTTTCGACAGATTTGTTTCACAGAAGCTCGTACTTTCATATTCATCCCTTCTCAAATGTCACTCATGATAAACGACTGAGTACCTGAGGCCCTTTCTCTGTAATCGCCACCGAGTGTTCAAAGTGGGCAGAGAGACTTCTGTCCTTTGTAACCGCTGTCCAACCATCGCTCTTCATCATGACATCAGCCTGACCAGCATTCACCATCGGTTCGATAGCAATCACCATTCCCTCTCGTAGTCGCAATCCACGATTGCGCACTCCGTAGTTCGGAACTGGGGGATCCTCGTGTAACCGTCTCCCTACTCCATGCCCAACAAATTCACGCACGACAGAAAATCCATTTTTTTCAACACGCTCTTGTATAGCCGCAGAAATATTACCAAGTCGATTTCCAACTCGTGCCTGGTCGATACCCTCTTCCAGAGCAGCTTCCGTCGTCTCAATCAATTGCCGCGTCATATCGTCGACTGGGCCGAGAGCAAAAGTCACCGCAGCATCTCCATAAAAATCACGATAGATCACGCCAAAATCAAGACTCACAACATCCCCTTCCCGCAATATTCTCTGGGAGGATGGGATTCCGTGAACGACCTCATCATTGAGGGAAATGCAAATGGTAGCTGGGAAAGGAACAGTCCCATTACGCATTTGGTAGCCTTTGAATGCAGAACGAGCACCTTTCTTCTTGATAAGGTCAGTGGAAATACGATCAATCTCTCCCGTCGAAATCCCAGGACGGATGGCTTCACGCAGATCTGCCAGGATCTCGCCGACAATACGATTGGCGGTACGCATAATCTCGACTTCCTGAGGAGACTTGAGAAAGATCATGGGACAGCTGCGGGGGAGAGAGACTTCAGTGTCTTTACAATTCGTTTGGAAACGTCTTCAGGCTTTCCTGTTCCATCAGCATCGTGTAATAACGCGCGATCTCGATAGTATGAAAGCAATGGTGCCGTCGAACGCTCATAGACCTCTAACCGAGCGTTAACAGTTTCAGATTTATCATCACTTCGTTGGTACAACTCTCCCTGACACGTATCGCAAACCCCAGTTTTCTTTGAAGGATTGAA
>JAYVFX010000750.1:0-2318 GCA_043772795.1 Deltaproteobacteria bacterium | reverse complement strand
TGAATGAAAGATAGCCTCGGTATGACGCAAAAGCCGAGGGCTGTTACTCCGGTTCTGCGCCAGAGCCCCGTCCCATCTTTTCGACCTCTTTTTCCAATGCGCGTTGTTCTGGTGTTTTGGCTGGGGCTCCTTGCGCCTCACTTCCAGGAGGATGAACAGTCAATTGTCGGTCTTCGCTCTCTTGTTTTTTGAGTTCCGTTACAAGGGCGAGCAATGGATCAACCTCTGGAGGTGGTGATTGTCCTGTTTCAGCCGACTTCGGCTTGGCTGCTTTCCGGGAAGCAAGGGCTTTGCCAGCTAGGGCAGCAAGTTCTTGCTTGTCTATATCCTCTAAGATTTCCTGGAGATGTCCGAGCGCCTTGGTGGCCGCATCGGTTTCAGGGTACTCTTCAATGACTCGCCGTAGCCGTGCCTTGGCTGGGAGGAGGGCAAAACGCTTCATATGAAATTCTGCTACATACAATTCATGCTCAGCTAACGATTCTCGACACGCCTGGCTCTTTTCTTCGGCCAAGACAGCAAACGAACTCCCGCCGTGACGATCGGATACAGTACGGAAGAAGTCATTAGCTTTTTCAGTCACACTCTGGTCGCGATCGATAGAACGCGTTTGATCGAGGTATGACATACCACGGTAATACTGCACGAAAGGCAGATGTGTACTGGTCGGATAGGTACGCTCGAAGTCGCTAAACGAAGAAAGCGCATCAGCATACTTTTTATCAAGGTACCGGCCATAGGCGATTTTGAGCTGTGCTTCTTCTGCATATGGATTCAAAGGGTATTGATCAAGCAGGTCCTGATATTTTTCCGAAGCCGAGATAAAATCTTCTTTGGCGAAAGATTCGTTTGCTTCGGTGTAATATTCCTTGGCTGAAAGCCGTCGCGTGATGCCAGCACACCCGCTCAGGCCTATCAATATGGCAAGTCCATAAAAAAAGAATGTATCTTGTCGCATCATTAGAGCGCCACGCTAAAGGATTTTTTTAGGGGTTGTCAACATCCTCAAGTCCCAATTTGCTTTTTCATTTGGGACTTCTGTACATTAAGAACAAGGAGTTATTAAAAGAAGGGAAATTTTCGCACTTGCTCGTGCTCATAGGAGTTCCTTTTATCCGATTGTCTTCACCATATAACATACATTGGAGGGTTTAATTGTCATGCGACATCATTTTGGAACGATAGTGAGATCGTCAATCTTTACCTTGCTCACACTTCTGACTAGCCAAGCTCCGGTACTCGCGCAAGTCACAACTATGTTTAGTGACGACTTTAACGGGCCAGCCCTTGACACGACTAAATGGGCAGTTGGTGCCTGGCAAATGGGCCGTACAGATCTCAGTAACCCGCCAGTAATCAAACAAGAAAACGGTGTTACCTACGTTACTCTTCAGCTCGATACGTATCATCCCAATTTTCCTGGTGCTTTGTTCCGCGGAGTAGAACTCTATTCGTTAAAGACGTTCGCCCTACCGAAAAGAGGACAAGGTTTGCAGTTCGAAACACGGGTGCGATTACGTACCGAGACCCGTGGTCTGGTTGCTTCCTCTTTCACTTGGGGTGGTCGTCCAACCTCTACAACAACGCTCTCGGATGAAGTCGACTTTGAATATTTGACCAATTTCCCAGCCAATCAGGTTCTGCTTACTTCGTGGAACGATTGGGACTATATGCATCCTGCCTATAATGACGGTATCCACCACAGTGAAGTCATGATTGCAGTCGGAGGTCTGAATCGGAACACGTGGACGACTTTGCAATTACGGTGGCTCAAGGATCGAACGGAATGGTATGTTAACAGCGTGCTTGCTTGGTCAACCAACACAGCGCATGCGAATGAGCCAATGGGTGCACGATTCAATTTCTGGGCACCTGACGCGTCATGGATTGGGGTCTACGACAGTGGCTTGCAGCCTGCACTTACACCAGACCGGAATGTAACGTATTTCTACGACGTTGATTATATCCGCATAACTAAAATACCGTAATGAGGGCCTTTTTTTAGGGTTTCTAATCCTGCTTTGGAGCTGTCTGGAGGACGGGACTGCGTCATCCACCTTTCCCGTCTTAATCCTGAAGGCGATAATAGTCAGATCAATCTTCTCTTCATCCCCTGGTATTTCTGGTCGCGTCTTTCTTCTGACGAACAAAATAAAACTACCGGCTATTTTCATAAAGTCCTCGTCAAAGGCTATTGTAGATCGATATCATCCCGGTAGGTTTGTAAGAAGATTAGATCGTACGAAATTCTTGATAGTGCAATCCGCACTCAAATTTTGTGAATTGGGACTTATTTCCCATCGGTAGGGCGATTGGAG
>JAYVFX010000749.1:0-9022 GCA_043772795.1 Deltaproteobacteria bacterium | reverse complement strand
TTCCTAAATGATTTGTGCCGAAGGGAGCGAATTTCTTTGTAGAGACGCCCCGCCGGGGCGTCTCTACGCCCATTGGGGATGATGCCGAAATCCACATTTCATTTAGGATTCCTATAGAACCACCAGCATGAAACTGCACAAGCCCGTTCGCTTTTTCATGGATTCTCTCCTCTTATGGTTTCGGCGCTGATTACTTACCTTGGCCCGGTGGTGGAAGCTGATCCGGTGTTACCCATTCCTCTGAAACACCATTGGCAAACTCAGGTGGGAGCGCTTTGACCGGGACACCTTCGAACTCTTTGGGAACCGCCGCAGGCTGAGTCGTGTATACATACACCACACCAAACCCAGGTCGGACGGCAACGACGCCTGGGAGTTTCGACAAGGCACTGTGCGTGGTCGCATATTGTTTTTCATCTCCACGAGAGTGCATTCCGGACGTTACATACGCTCGCACAGCCCGCCGAGGGATTTCCTGGCCTTGTGCATCTTTTATTCCAAGCGGAATAGCGGATTGTCGCATCACCGCCAGATCTCCCGTGGGATGCGAGGCGCAGGACCAACTCAACATAAGTCCAGCAATGAGGAACAGAACTGATAGGGATCGGGCGCCATACTGCATCAGAGAGATTTCTTTTCGAGGGTACTTACTTGCCCTGCTCCATTTTCCTCTTAGCCTTCCCAACCGGGAAACATGTTGTTTGGTCATAGAGCCTCTTCCTTTTATGAAATAGTGAGAAACGTTTCTGTGTCTCTACCATGGAAGCACTCAGGAATGCTTAACGAAATGGCAAGGAAGTTCCTGAGATTTTCTGACGAAGTCTAACGATTTCCTAACGGATACGGATTTTAACTTTCAACGTTTCCTATTCTGGCTTACAATCGTAGGGGTTGCAGGATAAAGGAACACGTTATGCCAGTCGTTCAACCGGTAGAAACGCAGCGCGCCAGTCATGGTGCCCTGAATGCATTCGCTTTTGGCGCCGTTGCTAGCGGTGTGAAAAACCACGTGTTCGGCACCTGGCTGTTGGTGTATTACAACCAAATGCTCGGACTAGATCCAGCGCTGGCTGGACTGGCGCTCGCGCTTGCCCTTGTAGTCGATGCGGTCATCGATCCGTTGATCGGGGTATGGTCGGACCGGGTGCACACGCGTTGGGGGCGACGACATCCCTTCATGTACGCAGGCATTCTTCCGTTCGCCTTGTCGTTCTATGCTCTCCTCCAGCCGCCAACCGATCTGAGCCAACGTGGTCTGTTTTTTCGCTTGTTGCTCCTTACCATCGCCGTGCGTGTGTCGATGGGACTATATGAAATTCCACGTGGAGCACTCGGCCCGGAGCTGACCAAGGATTATGATCAACGGACGCAGATGGTGGGATGGAGTACGTCCTACGGCTGGTTCGGCGGCGCCGGGTTTGCCTGGTTGATTCTCGCCTTTCTGCTGCCGGAGACTGCTGAGTATCCGGGCTCCAGGGCGTTTCTAAATCCGGAAGGCTACCGCCACATGGCTTGGATTGGGGGATTGCTCATCTTTGCGACTAGCCTGATCTCGACGGTCAGCCTGCACTACCACATCCCCAATCTGCATGTACCGGAGATCGACCCCAACGTGAAATTTAATCTACAAAGGCTTATGCGAGAAATTATTGAAACGCTTTCTAATCGTTCATGGTTGGTGTTGTTTGCTGCAGGGCTTGTATTTGCGTTATACGTCGGGCTGCACAGCAACACGGACCGTTACTATGATCTGTATTTCTGGCAATGAGCCCCCGCTCAAGTCCAGGTCTTTCCGATTGTCCATATGGTCGTTGCTATGAGCTGCGGGGTGTTGGTCTATCCCTTGACCCGTGGTCGAGACAAGAAACGTACCGCGATTGGCTTATTTTTGCTTTCAATTGTGCTGGGACCACTTCCAGTGATTCTACGTTTGCTCGGTCCTCTGTTTGTTGTGACCTTGTTTCCAGCCAATGGAACTGATCTCCTGTGGTGGATTCTCTTACTGCACAGTTCGTTTCTTACTGCACTTGGTGTCATCGGTTTCATACTGGTCGGTTCTATGGGAGCCGATATTGTTGAGGAAAGTCAGCGGACAACTGGTCGCCGCAGTGAAGGTCTATTAACTGCGGGACCGGCGCTCGCGCAGAAAACGATGAGCGCAGGCGGCGTCTTCGTTGTGGGAATTCTGCTCTCGGTATTTGGCTTCTCAGTTGCGAATCCGACCGTGGAATCAATGCAGGAACCGATACGCAATCTTGCCGCTTTTCATGTTGCGCTCGATCTGACCCTTCCCTGGATTTCAATCTATTTGTTCAGCCAGTACACCATTACCCGTAGTGGTCACACAGAGGCCATGAAGAACCTTGGCTATGCTGGAGCCGGAGATTCGTAATATGTCCAGTCTACAACTAGTGGCTGTGGTGTTGAGCACTATAGGTAGGACAGAGGATGCTCTGAAGGCTGCCATAGAGGCGCTGCATCTGAAGACCGAATTGGACAGCCACCACTTACACCGCGTCGGCGCCGCCTACGCGGTAGCCGGGCACTACGAAGAGGCCCGAGACCCCTTGCAACGCTACCTCAGCCGCTTCCCCGGCCACAGTCCACAGCGAGTTAGGCCAAGTTGCCGCGGCGCAGAAGGAAGCCGCTGAAGTGCTGCGGCTCAATCCGCATTTCTCACTCGAAGTGCACAAACAGATTATCCGAGGTCTACGGATGGTTTACCGAGGGCTTTGATACTGCTGACTTGTGTGAGGCAAGAGCATTGCTGGACGAACTGGCAGAGTGAACTGCAACTTGAGAACCTTTTTCCACTGAGGCGAAGCCAGTCCGTGCACGCCACATTGATGTAGAAGGAAAGACACCAACTAGAATTGTCGCGACCGCAGCAACCACGATCGCTGAGGCTAACGCTGGACGTGTAGACAATGGCTCAATCTGTTTTTCGCCATCGTACATATACATAGTGACGACCACCCGGAGGTAGTAGTATGCGGAAACTACGCTATTGAGTACACCAATAACAGCTAACCAGATAAAGCCAGACTTAACTGCCGCACTGAAGACATAAAACTTGCCAGTAAAACCGACGAGCGGAGGAATTCCGGTCAACGACAGCATAAAAATCGTCATTGCCAAAGCTAACCCTGGATGACGAAAGCCGAGTCCAGCGTAGTCATCGAATTCTTCGTTGGGTTCTCCTTTGCTACTCACCGCAACAATGACGGCAAACGCTCCCATATTCATGAGTGCATAGGCAACGAGATAGTACAGCAGCGCCGAACCGCCAGTCTCTCCTCCTGCTACCATCGCCACCAAGAGATATCCCGCATGGGCGATGCTGGAGTATGCCAACATGCGTTTGATGTTATTCTGCATCAAGGCCGTCACGTTACCGACAATCATCGTGACTACCGCCAGCACCCAGAGAATCCATTGCCATTGCTCTTGCACCGATCCGAACGAGACCAGGAAAACACGGGCGAAGGAGGCAAAAGCGGCTGCTTTAACACCCACGGCCATGAACGCCGTAATTGTTGTCGGTGCTCCTTCATATACATCGGGTGTCCAGGCGTGAAACGGTACTGCGGCAACTTTAAAACCGAAACCGACAATCAACAGGGCAATCCCCATGAAGAGCAACGGAGAAAAGCTACCTTCGCTCATGTGCTCGCTGATGTATAGGGCGATTCTGTCGAGCTGGACACTCCCGGTCGCGCCATAGATCAGTGCAATGCCATAGAGTAAAAATCCGCTGGCAAAGGCACCAAGCAAAAAGTATTTCAACGCCGCTTCATTGGATTTGGCTTGATGTCGAAGAATACCAGCAAGCACGTAGATCGCCATCGACATAGTCTCAAGACCAAGAAAAATGACGATCAGATCAGTCCCTGCCGCCATTAACATCATCCCCACAGTGGCAAAGAGGGTGAGGGCATAATACTCACCGCAAGGGATGTCGTTCTCCTCGACATAGTGCATTGACATGGCGCATGTCATTCCCGCTGCGAAGCAAAGAATGAAGTTAAAAAACAACGCATAGGAATCGAGAGCCAGCGTACCGCCAAATGCACTCTCGTTTCTCCCCCACAAAAACAACGAGATCTCAGCCGCAAAGACGACACTAAAAATAGAGACAATCGCGAGATACCACTTATCATCGTCTTTCATCCACAGGTCCCAACACAGGACAATCATTCCTGCGACGGTGAGGATCAGACTAGGGAGCAACGAGGACCAGTTCACCACAGGCAAAATCATGGGTATCACCACACGTGCTGAGCGTTAGGGTTGTGCCACCACTAGAACAGCGGCTTTCACTGAGGCGGTTTGCGTATCGTACGTCTCACGGCTCAGCCGAATGCGGAATTCGTCGGCAACACGCTTTGCTTCTGCGCGTACGAGTGTCGCAGTCACCGACTTCTCCATACGGTCAAGAAACGGCTTCGGAAAGAGCCCCATCACCAACATCATGACCAGCAGCGGAGCAAAGACGAGTACCTCGCGACTGGACAGATCAGTCAATTTTTTGTTCTCGTCATTCTTCAGTGGGCCGAAAATCACTCGTTGGTACATCCACAGCATATAGACGGCACCAAGGACGACACCCGAAACGGCAAGGGTCATAATGGTCCAACTCGCCCCGAGTGAGGTACTCGCAACCCCCTTCAGTACGACCGCATCGAACGCGCCTAGCATAATCAGGAACTCACCAATGAACCCGTTCAGCCCTGGGAGCCCAATCGAAGAGAACATCGTCACGAGAAAAATGGCAGCATAGAGTGGCACTTGTTTCCACAAGCCCCCGTACTCGCTAATCAAACGGGTGTGGCGGCGCTCATAGACTACACCAACCAGAAGGAAGAGCGCCCCAGTCGAGAGGCCATGATTGAGCATCTGAAAGATCGCTCCTTGTGTCCCTTGCATATTGAAGGCAAACAACCCCAGGACGACAAACCCCATATGACTAACAGATGAGTACGCCACCAATTTTTTTAAGTCCGGCTGTACCATTGCTACCAGGGCGCCATAGACAATGCCGACCACCGCAAGGAAAATGAGCACTGGAGCATACACATAGGCTGCATGAGGAAAGAGAGGGATAGCAAAGCGCAGCAGTCCATAGGTCCCCATCTTCAGTAACACGCCAGCGAGAATCACGGAGCCGCCGGTTGGGGCTTCAACGTGGGCGTCGGGTAACCAGGTATGAAACGGAAACAAGGGGACTTTGATGGCGAAAGACAGAACAAAAGCCCAAAACAACCAGCGTTGGGCTGAGTCGTCAAGGTTCAAGTTGTACAACTGCAAGAGGTTGAACGAGATCGCTCCTGTCTGTTCGTTGTGCTGATAGGCTAGATAGAGAATTGCCACTAACATTAAAAGACCGCCGACCATCGTATAGAGCAAGAATTTGATGGCTGCATAAATACGTCGCTGTCCTCCCCACACGCCAATGAGGAAGTACATCGGGATCAGCATCACTTCCCAGAACACATAAAAAAGGAACAGATCGATGGCAACAAAAGCGCCGATCATCCCAGTCTCGAGCACGAGAAAGAGGAATTGGTACTCTTTCACTCGCTTATGCACATCGCCCCAAGAGGAAAGGAGGACGAGGGGCACAAGAAATGTTGTTAATAGCACTAAGAAGAGGCTGATCCCGTCGATGCCGACATGGTATTCGATGCCAAAGTCGGGAATCCACGGTCTCTGCTCGATCATCTGAAATCCAGCGACGCTACCATCAAAGTTCCACAGCAGACCGAGCGACAGGGCAAAGGTCAGCAGCGAGGCCACGAATGCAATCCAGCGCGCACCGTCTTCGTGCTCCTTACGCAATAACAACACAAACAGTGCAGCAAGGAGCGGGGTAAAAAGAACGAGGCTTACCATAGGTACACCCCCAGGAACAGAATCACGGTTACACCAACCAGGAATGACATCGCATAATTTTGCACGTTCCCAGTCTGCAATACGCGGATAACCGATCCCCAGTACTCCATGAAGCGAGCTATACCGTTCACCGTTCCGTCGATCACCTGAATATCGACTCCTTTCCACAGTCCGTTGGCAAGGGCTGCCGTAGGTTTCACGATGGCCGCATCGTACGCTTCATCGACATACCATTTATTCCATAACAGATTACGCAATCCGACTGGTGCTTCGTTCATCTTCTCGACTGCCTTGGCATTGATTCCGTACATGAAGAATGCCAGTCCAATACCGACAGCGCCAGCAATCGTAGGCAGCCAGGCAATCATCTGCGGCACTTCACCCGCGTGGCCGTGATGAAAGATCGGTTCGAGCCAGTGCACCAATGGAAGGTTCCCCCCACCGAATGAAAAGACAGCTAGCACGACAAGAGGCAGCACCATAGACCAGGGAGACTCATGGATGTGATGCGCAACATCGTGATCAGCGCGATTGTGACCAAGAAACGTGACAAAGAACAGCCGCGACATGTAGAAGGCCGTCATGCCCGCACCAACGAGGCCAACCCAATACAGCAACTGCAAATGGTGATTGAGATACGCTTCTTCAAGAATCAGGTCTTTGCTGTGGTATCCAGACAGTGGCGGGATTCCGCAAATCGCTAGCCAGGCGACAAGAAACGTCGCAAAAGTCCACGGCATCTTCTTCCACAGTCCGCCCATCTTGCGGATGTCTTGCTCATCACTCATGCCGTGGATCACGCTCCCAGCCCCAAGGAAGAGCAAGGCCTTGAAGAACGCATGCGTCATTAAGTGAAATACGCCAGCAGTATAGGCGCCGACGCCAACACCTAAGAACATGTAACCAAGCTGACTCACGGTAGAATAGGCGAGGACTTTCTTAATATCAGTTTGCACGAGCGCAATAGACGCAGCAAGAATAGCCGTAAAGGCAGCAACGTAAGCGACAACCGCTAATGCTGAAGGAGATAAGTCATAAAGAAAATGCAGGCGGGCAATCATGTACACCCCTGCCGTCACCATCGTTGCAGCATGAATCAGTGCACTGACTGGTGTCGGACCTGCCATTGCATCAGGAAGCCATACATAGAGCGGAAGTTGGGCTGATTTTCCGGTCGCTCCAACGAAGAGTAGGAGACATATCACGGTTGCGACGCTCCCGGAAATTATCCCAGGGTGTTCAGCAATTGCGCGTTCAATCTCACTAAAAGAGAGGGTCCATACACCATTGGCAACCAGTGTCCAAAACAATAAGAACATGCCAAGTAAAAACCCGGCGTCACCGATACGGTTGACGATGAACGCCTTTTTCCCGGCACTGGCTTTTTCGTCGTCGGCATACCAAAAGCCGATGAGTAAATAAGAACACAATCCCACACCTTCCCAACCTACGAAGAGAAGCAGCAGGTTTTCCCCAAGTACCAGCAACAGCATCGAAGCGGTGAACAAGTTGAGATAGGTAAAATAACGCGCAACATCTTCCTCATGCGCCATATACCCAGTCGAATAGATGTGAATCAACGCGCCTACCCCAGTAATGATGAGGAGCATCACCGCGGTGAGCGCATCGACGCGGAGGGAGAAGTCAACGTGCAATTGCCCAGAGGTAATCCATGGATAAATGTTGTCCACCAACGCACTGCCAGGAGGAAGCTCCCCGAGTTGTTCAAATGCCGTCCAAGCAAACACAAGCGCGGCGAGGATCGCCCCAGGGGCAACCCAGTTGACTGCTCGTCTGCCCAACTTGGGGGCAAAGAAGATATTGAAGAGAACACCTATCAGGGGAAAGAAGACGATCCAGCGAAGGTAGGACACTGCTTGTATAGTTGCAGTTGCCGTGTGTGCGTGTTCCATAGATGATTTCGTTGCTACCCGCGCATGAGATTGAGTTCATCAGCGTTTACGGTCTCTTTGGTACGGAAAACCATGAGAATAATCGCAAGGCCGACCGCAGCCTCAGCAGCAGCAACCGCCATGACGAAAAAGACGATCAACTGTCCATCCATTGAGCCCCAATGCCGTGCCAACGCCACAAACGACAGGTTCACCGCATTAAGCATCAACTCAACAGACATGAAGATGATGATGGTGTTCCGCCGCAGTAGAACTCCCATCGTCCCGATCGTAAAAAGGATTGCACTCAAAATAAGGTGATAGTGGGTAGGAACCATAATTTTTAGCCTTTGATCATTAGGCTTCAACGTTATCCAGGGGAAAAGGCGAAAAGAGTAAAAGGGGAAATGGAAAAATAATGAGAAATTTTTCGCCCTTTACCCGTTTCCCCTTTTACCTCCCAAGTCCTAAGACGGGCGTCGCGCTAACACGACCGCGCCAACCGCAGCGACTAACAAGAGGACCGACGTAATCTCGAATGGTAACAAGAAGTCCGTAAACAGTCGTTCACTCAGCGCCTGCATCGTGCCAAATCCCGCTGGCATCGGTTGCTGACTCGTCTGTAATTCCAGGCGTCCTCCGCCTTTTCCCAGAAAAAACGCCAACTCACCAATCAGCACGGCACACAGGATTCCAGCAGAAGTCTTCATCTCTGACTGTTGGTTCTCCCGAGAATCGGCCTGGAGATTCAACAGCATGATAACGAAGAGGAACAGGATCATCACCGCACCGGCATAGACGATAATCTGCAACGCTCCAACGATATGAGCATTGAGGAAGAGGAAGTACACCGCGAGCAAGCCCATCAGGACTACAAGAGACAGCGCACTGTAGACCGGACTATGGTGGAGAATCACAGCTACCGCTGAACCGATCATGAGAATCGCAAGAATAATGAAAGTGAGGAGATCCATATTATGAAGCCAGGTTTTGCGCGATTAAGAGAATGAGCGCGGTAAGCATGACATTCACGAGGGCGAGTGGAAGTAAGATCTTCCATCCTAATATCATCAACTGGTCATAGCGAAAGCGCGGCAAGGTCCAGCGGATCATGATCTGCAACCAGCAGAAGAAAATTACTTTTCCGGTGAACGCGCCAACCTGGATCAGCGCGACGAGGATCGACGATAAAGGATAAAAACCGCCCCATGGGAAGTGCAGTCCATCGCGTTCGATTA
>JAYVFX010000748.1:0-8311 GCA_043772795.1 Deltaproteobacteria bacterium | reverse complement strand
ACCGATGCGACACGGCGGGCGGCAGAAACGGATCGATTAGAGCCGCGTGCTGTCAATGCCTACTACGATAAAAAGACAGCCCGGATTGTCATTGAATTGACCACGGGCGTTATTGTGAGTGTTCCTCCAGGACTCTTACAAGGACTCGCGCATGTCTCTCCAACCGATCTGAGCAACGTTAGGGTATCCCCACAAGGAACCGGGCTTCATTGGGAAACCCTTGACTCTGATTTCAGTGTGTCCGGTCTGCTCACCGGTGTCTTTGGAACCCGTGCATGGATGGCCGATCTCGGACGCAGAGGGGGACGTGTGACCTCGCAAGCCAAAGCTGCCGCAGAGCGCGAACCAATGGCCAAAAAGGGGGGCGTCCAACGAAAGCAGCAGCGAATAGGAGTATTCACGAACCAAGGGCAGTCAAGAACGGCAGTCATCAGAGTGGCTCGCGAAAGAAAGTCACAACACGCCAGCAAGGACTAGTCGCACAGAGAGGATGACAATGACTGAACGAACGATAACTCATCAATCTCCGATCTTATCTAGACAACTATAGTAACGCTCCAGCAAGATATGGAGTGTCCATTTGTGATCTTTGCTGCCAGGTTCTCTCTCCCCTGGTGGGAGAGAGTCAGAGAGAGGGGGTAGTTACGGCGTTCACCCTCTCCTGTATCCTCTCCCCTCAAGGGAGAGGAGAAAACCGGGTCCTGCACAATCCATATCTTGGTGTGTTTTCCCTATAGATATCTAGTTATGCTGTTAGGTCTGCTGCCGATTGGCGACGCAATGATGCCGCTGGACCACGCAAGGATATCATTATCCGCATGCCAGTAGAGTTCGCGACGAAACTGAAGATCGCTGCTGCGCATGAAGAAATGACGGTCACCGACTTCTGCCGGGATGCCATCCTCCCGCAACTGAAAGAAGCGCTGAAGGGAAATTAGGGAAGTTGTTGAATTTCTTGACTTATGAGACCTGAAGAGGACACGTTGCGGCTTTACCGTTCATTGGAAGGTCGACGGCACCCTGATGCAGACTTCCTCTATTAGAACCAGATTAAGCCCGTGGTCGAGCTCAATGAAAATGGCAACGTGGTATCACGGTTTGTGTATGCCAGTAAAGTAGTCCAGTAGAGTCTAAGGACTACCGCCGTCTCGCGTCCCAAATTTCACGTCGTTTCATCCAGGCTGCTTTACTGGGTTAGATCTCGCACTGGCCAAAAATCTTGTCGCTACCCACGGTGGACGGGTCTGGGTGGAAAGCATGCCTGGTGAGGGAAGCACCTTTTTCTTTACGCCCCCCGTGGAAAGCGAACCGCTCGCGCGTGCTCTGCCCTCGCCAGAAATAGGACAGGAGCAGAGGAATGGGCGAGGCTCCATCCCTCTGCCTATGTCAGCCCTTTAGGGAATCACCGGCAGAAGAATATGCGAGCAGAACTTCTGATTGTGGAACACTGTCTGTTCCGCGACCTGGAACGTCGTTCCGGTGGCCTGATCTCCGCCGGTATTCAAATTGCGGTCAAAGCGCGGGAAATTACTTGATGAGATATCGACTCGAATACGGTGGCCCGGCAAGAACACGTGACTCGTCGCCCAGAGATCGATCGTCAGCTCGTACACTTCACCTTTGGTGAGAAATTTTGCTGAACTCTGTGATTCTCGGTAGCGTGCCCGCAAGATGCCATCGGCAAGATTCTGTGCATAACCGTCAGGACGGACATCCACGAGCTTTGCCGTAAAGTCAGTATCCAAAGCTGACGACGAAACATAGAGAACGACTTTCAGCGGCCCGGTCACTTCGAGTGGCTTCTCCATCGGCGCACCCGTGTACACCAGTACATCCGGGCGGCTTTCGACCTCACGTTGGTCTTTCACGCCGACCGGAATAATCAGCGTATTACCACCACAGGTCAGTACTGGATCGGCAGGGTCATAGCGGTAATGATCCGTCGGTTCGTCTCCCGGAACCTCTGGACTCAGCGACCCATCACCGTTCAGCGTATTCGCTTTACCGCGACCATGCAGATAATATGGCGTGTAGCGCGTGCGGGCGAGCGGCCATTCGTATTCATCACGCCACTGGTTCGTACCCATCACAAACAGTCGGATCGGCGATTCTTCGGCCATGCCGTTGTCGATCCCTTTCAACCAATAATCGAACCAACGTAACTGCACGTCGTGTAAGTCCATAAACGCGTTGGGGCCAAAGTCGATATCACCGGTTCCGCCAGTGGTCGGCGTAGTATACGGGAACAGATGCGCCCACGGACCGAGCAGCAAGCGTTGTCCACCGCGCGCTTCTGGCGTCATCGCCCGCGAACGGAGGCCATTAAAGTGAATGGTCGCATCTTTGAGAAAGATGTCGTACCAGGAACTGACATGGTACATGGGGATGCTGATATTGCGATGCTGGCGCTCAACATTCACTGCCCACCAATACGGCCCATCTTCGGGATGGGTGAGGTAATCGCGGATGTAGGGCGAGGTATCTTTAAGCAGATCAGCCCAGTACATCAAGGGTAACCGTTTGTATCCCTCAGGCGTCATCGGGTTACCAAAGTTTATCGAGCGTAACAGGTCGGGACGAATTTTCGGCCACAGTTCATCTTTAAGGCCCATACGGTCGATGGTGTTACGCACCATAAAAATCGCGTAGGGAATCTGCCAGCCAAGCGAGAACGCACCATCTTGATAGACCCACGTACCGTGAAAATCCGCCCCCGCAGATACGGGGAATGCGCAACGCAGATGTGGCGGACGGGTCGGCGCAAGCAGATACTGCGTCGCCCCAAGATACGATTGCCCTTGGGTACCAACCATACCGTTGGAGTATGGCAGTGACGCCGCCCATTCAACAGTATCATATCCATCGAAGGGTTCGTCGATCAGTGGATAATACGTTCCTTCTGACTCAAACCGGCCCCGTCCGTCTTGAATGATGACGACGTATCCACGGGCCGGGAAAAACTCATGGTCACCAAAATCTCCGGCCATTTGCTTCCCGTACGGCAAGCGCAACAAAATAACCGGGAAACGGCCTTCAGCGTCTGGACGGTACACATCAGCATACAAGGTCACGCCATCGCGCATTTTGGCGGGGACATTCTTTTCGACTTTGATGGCATACTCTGGACGACTTCCGTACGGCATAGTAATCCTCCTTTTTCAGTAATGAGTAACGAGCCCTGAGGACTGAGTGTTCGAGTCTCAAGTCTTAAGCCTTTGTTTCTCTACTGACTACTGAATACTAGCTACTGACTACTAAATAGCGTCAAGAAACGCAAACGAGGTGATGAGTGAACTACTGGCTGGTAAAGTCGGAACCGTTCAAATACTCATGGGAGCAATTTCTCAAAGACAAACGCACTTTTTGGGATGGCGTGCGTAATTATCAAGCACGCAATAACCTGCGGGCAATGAAAAAAGACGATGCCGTGTTGTTCTATCACAGTAACGAAGGACTCGCGGTCGTGGGCGTCGCCAAGGTGGTCAAAGAAGCCTATCAAGACCCAACGACAGAAGACCTGCAGTGGGTCGTGGTTGACCTCGCACCAGTCGAGACACTAAAAACACCGGTCACGCTCAGCGCGATAAAACAAGAGAGGCAGCTGCAAAATATTGGCCTGATTCGGCAAAGTCAGCTGTCGGTGATGCCCCTCGCGAAAGAAGAGTTTGAGGTTATTGTTGCGAAAGGGCGGATTGTTCGTTAGGTTTCACAGCGGGAGGAGTTGATATGCGATCCTACCTTGCCGCTGCCGTACAAATGACTGCCTCGTCATCCAAAGAGGAGAACCTCGCCAAAGCCGAGACGTTCGTGCGTCTCGCGGCTGAGCGTGGCGCTTCACTCGTTGTCTTACCAGAAGTATTTTCATGGCGTGGACCGAAAGGGGAAGGACTCAAGCAGGCAGAAGCTATTCCCGGTCCAACATCAGATCGATTAAGCGCGTTGGCGCGTCAGCATCGTATTCACTTGGTCGCTGGATCGTTTCTTGAACAGTCCGATGAACCACGTTCCCATAATACGAGTCTGTTGTTGAATCCACAGGGTGAGATCTTGGCGTGTTACCGCAAGATTCACCTGTTTGACATCGACATCCCAGGACAGGTCACCGTCAAAGAGTCAGCCTCAATGAAACCCGGCTCAGAGGTCGTCGTACAGAATACTCCACTCGGTACATTCGGTCTCTCTGTGTGTTACGATCTGCGTTTTCCTGAACTGTACCGCCGACTCGCACAGCAAGGAGCGGAAGTGCTGTTTGTTCCTTCTGCATTTACGTTTCCGACCGGTGCCGCCCATTGGGAGCCGCTGCTTCGTGCTCGTGCGATTGAAAATCAAGCCTATGTGATTGCGCCAAACCAGATCGGCAAGAATGTCCATGGTCATGCCGACTACGGCAACTCGATGATCGTCGATCCATGGGGAAAAATCATTGCGCGCGCACCGGACAAAGAGTGTATTATCACCGCTGAAATTGATCGCGATTATCTTGAAAAAGTAAGGAGAGAGTTGCCATGCCTCGCGCATCGGCGGCTGTAGCCCCAGCCCCGGTTAAAGCGTTCTTCCGTGTCGTCACCTCAGCGGAAGCACGCAAACAACTGGCGGCGTTTGCTCCCAAGACTGGAAGCGAAATTATCCCTGTGGTTGACGCTTGCGGTCGAGTGCTCGCTAAAGTGTTGACCTCGCCCACAGATTCGCCGCATTTTCATCGGACGAACATGGACGGGTATGCCGTCCGCGCCAAAGATACGTTCGGTGCGTCAGCCAGTCTGCCGATGTACCTCAAGCTCGTCGGTAACATCGAGATGGGCAAAGAGGTCAAACGCCCACTCAAAAAAGGTGAGATCATGCGGATCGCAACTGGCGGCATGTTGCCACCTGGAGCCGATTCGATGGTCATGGTCGAATACACCGAAGAGATGGGCGACGGTACGATTGAGGTGCAACGCAGTGCTTCGCCGTGGGAAAATATCTTACGGATTGGAGAAGACATTAAAAAAGGCGCGCCGATTTTTTCCGCTGGCCGACGACTACGCGCTCATGACGTCGGCGCATTAACTGGCGTTGGCGTCACCAAGGTTCTCGTACACCGTCGTCCCAAGGTTGCCTTGATCTCCACTGGTGATGAGATCGTCGCTCCGGACCAGACACCCAAACCGGGACAGATTCGCAATGTGAATCAGTATTCGTTACGGGCAATGATTGCTGAAGCTGGTGGCGAAACACTCGACCTCGGCGTAGTCAAAGATGATCGAGTCGCATTCGAGAAAGCAATGGCGCAGGCGCTCAAGGTCGCCGATGTTGTCATGATCTCCGGTGGCAGTTCGGTTGGTATCAAAGATATGACTGTCGACATCGTCTGCTCGTTCCCCAAGTCGGAAATGTTCTTTCATGGCATTTCGATCGCCCCAGGGAAACCAACGATATTCGCCAAAGCCGCAGGGAAACCGGTCATGGGACTTCCCGGACATCCGGTTTCTGCACTGGTTGTGTTTGCACTCTTCGGCGCACCATTGATTCGCATGATGAGTGGCGAGCCAGCCGAGACTGCCTTCGCGCCGTTACGTACTACCCGCGCCCGTTTGACACAAAATGTAGCCTCTGCACCTGGACGCGAAGATTACGTCCGTGTCACTTTGGAAACTCAAAACGGTGCTCTCCTTGCGCGTCCGCTCCCCGGAAAATCCGGTGCAGTCTTTAGCCTCGTCCAAGCTGATGGGATGTTTTGTATTCTTCACAGCGAGGAAGGGAAAGAAACAGGGGAAGAGGTGGAAGTGATTCTTTTTTAGTAACGAGTAACGAGTAACGAGAAGAGACAATACAAAAGAAGAACCTTCGTTGCTCATCACTCATCACTCATCACTCATTACTAAATTATGCACGATCACAACGAATCCACACCTGCCGGCACCCATCCTGAGCGCAAGCGCTATCTGAAAAAGAAGCCGCTCAACGAAGCGTTAGAGATTTTCCTGAACGCGACCACGCCGCCGAAGCACGTAGAACGTGTCGCAGTAGAAGATGCCTTACATCGAACAACAGCGGAACCGATCTTCGCGGTGCTCTCTGCTCCACATTATCATGGTGCAGCAATGGACGGCATTGCCGTGCGCGCAGAAGATACCTTTGGCGCAAGTGAGTTTACTGCTGTCACGTTGAAACAGGGTAGCAAGAGAACCAACCGAACCTCCACAAATGGCCAAGCGATTTTTCAATATGTCGATACCGGCAATCCACTTCCAATATGGGCCAATGCGGTGGTGATGATCGAACGAGTATTCAAGAAAAGTCCCGAAGAAGTTGAAATCCGTGATGCGGCAACCCCGTGGCAGCATGTGCGTTTAGTTGGTGAGGACATTGTTGCCACCGAGCCTCTCTTACCGCGAAGTCATAAGCTGAGACCTTACGACCTCGGCGCGCTGCTGGCTGCTGGGCATACGAAAATTCCCGTCGTCGCGAAACCAACCGTTGGCATTATTCCGACCGGCTCAGAACTGATCGAACCTGGCGAGCCTGCAAAACCAGGACGTATCATCGAGTTTAATTCACGCGTCACCGCGGCGTTTGTTGAAGAGTGGGAAGGAGCACCGCGTCGCTTACCACGCGTTATCGACGATCTGCAGATTATCATCAAAGCCCTCAGCAGTGCAGTCAATGCGCATGACATCGTCGTCATTATCGCTGGTTCTTCCGCTGGTGAGCACGACTTCACTGTGCGGGCGCTGGAGTCGCTTGGTGAAGTTCTGGTGCATGGGATTGACGTGATGCCGGGAAAACCGGCCATTCTCGCGCGTATCAACGGTAAGCCAGTGATTGGTCTGCCTGGATATCCCGTGTCGGCGGTGGTGATCTGCCAACAAATTCTTCGTCCACTGATTGCCCATTTTCTTGGACGCCCTGCAGAGGAGCCACAGAAGATTCGCGCCCTGCTCCCGCGTAAAGTTCCGTCACGTCTTGGGTTAGAAGAATTTGTCAGAGTCAGTCTCGGCAAGGTTGGCGACCGTGTCATCGTCAATCCGCTTGGACGCGGCGCAGGTGTCATCACCACGATGGTCAAGGCAGATGGGGTGTTGCGCATCCCGTCGTTGGATGAAGGACTGAATGCCGGCCAAGAAGTAGAAGTGGAATTGCTGCGTCCAGCCGAAGAGATCGCCAACACCATTCTTTTTACCGGGAGCAATGATCTCACTGTTGGTGTTCTTGATGATCAACTTCGCGCGCAATATCCGGGGCTGAAAATCTCCGCGAGCAACGTCGGCTCACTCGGAGGATTAGTTGCGATTAAACGTGGAGAAGCGCACATCATTGGTACTCATCTACTCGATCCGGCGACTGGTATCTACAACCTACCCGATCTGAAGAAGCAACAACTACTGTCCAAAGTCGTCGTCATGAACCTGGTGATCCGCGAGCAAGGGCTCATCGTCCCAAAGGGGAACCCAAAGAAGATCAAAGGCATCAAAGATCTCACACGCAAGGATGTCACGTTCGTGAACCGTCAGCCCGGCTCCGGCACTCGTGTCCTGCTTGATTACAAACTCGGCAAACTCAAAATCAAATCAGAGCAAATTCAGGGATACGAACGCGAAGACACCACACACATGGCCGTCGCAGTTGCCGTCGCCAGTGGTCTCGTCGATACTGGACTCGGGATCAAGTCCGCCGCCAAAGCCCTCGGACTCGACTTCGTACCCGTTGAACGGGAAGAATACGATCTTGTCTTTCTCAAAGACTTCTACAACAGTGACATGGGACAAAAGCTCGTCAACGTCATTCGCTCTGAAGATTTCAAACAAGTAGTGATAGTGTTGGACGGGTATGATACGAAGAAGACCGGGACGGTAAAGAAAGCGTAGAGTTCGGGTTTCAGTTTTTAAGGAACCTTTTGCAGATCCATCCCAACATGGGTGAAGTGGTCATCGTCAGTCAAAACCTTCTTGATGTCGCGGTCCCGCATAATCACCATCGAGGTCAGATCGGTGAAGGAAATCTTTGGCTTATCGTGAAAACGCTTGCGAAGCTCCCACGCAGCGGTAAAGCGCTCAGACGTCACCCGCTCTATGGTGAGCCGTCCTTCCTGGCTGGCCTGAAAAATGCCCTCCATAAAGCTGACAGCTTCGGCAAACGACTCTCGGCGAAAGATGAGCGTCATAACCTCGTCAAGAACATAGTCAGTTGTATACAACCGAGCACCTTCCTCTCGGAGTTGCTGATACAACGCTTTGATCTCTTGATGACGTGAGTCGCGACGATGCCCGAGCGCCAGCCATCCCCAGGTATCGATCAGGATAGCATCAGCCATTATGCTGGCTCCTTGCCA
>JAYVFX010000747.1:0-6376 GCA_043772795.1 Deltaproteobacteria bacterium | reverse complement strand
ACAAAGCGATCCTGGATACTTGCAAAGCCCTGGAGCGTGCAGGCAAAGCGACTGTTACCTACCTTCCGGTAGATAAATACGGGCAAGTTGACCTAGATGCCGTCAAGAACGCAATCACCGACAAAACCGTTCTGATTTCGATCATGTATGCCAACAATGAGATTGGCACGCTGCATCCGATTCGTGAGATTGGCAAGCTCGCCAAGGAGAAAGGGATTCTCTTTCACAGCGATGCGACGCAAGGCGTAGGCAAAGTGCCAGTGAACGTCGACCTGGACGGAATTGATCTCCTCTCCATGACTGCACACAAGATGTATGGGCCGAAAGGGTGTGGCGCGCTATACGTTCGCTCCAAAGGTCCCAGAGTGCGGTTGACCCCGGAAATAGATGGGGGTGGACACGAACGCGGTATGCGGTCCGGCACCCTTAATGTTCCAGGCATTGTCGGATTTGGCAAAGCTTGTGAACTGTGTGGGCAAGAGCTGGAAGCGGAGGCAGGCAAGCTCGTGACCTTACGGACGAAGCTCTCCGACGGGCTCACCAGTCAACTCGAAGAAGTCTATCTCAATGGCCATCCTACCCAACGGATTCCTGGCAACCTCAACTTGAGTTTCTCCTATGTCGAAGGCGAGTCGTTTCTGATGGGCGTGAACAAGGACATCGCTCTGTCGTCCGGCTCTGCGTGTACCTCAGCCACCTTGGAACCTTCCTACGTTCTTAAAGCGTTGGGAGTCGGAGATGATCTTGCGCACACCTCTATCCGTTTCGGCCTTGGTCGCTTCAATACAGAAGAAGATGTCGATTACGTTGTGAAACGAGTGGTGGAAGTTGTCCAACGGCTGCGAGATATGTCTCCACTTTACGAGATGGCCAAAGAAGGAATCGACCTCAAGCAGGTGCAGTGGAAGCATGCATAACCAGTAATGAGTAATGAGTTCTGAGTTCCGAGTCAGGAAGCTAACAGTCTGAGAAGTAAATTTTTTCATACTCATCACTCGCTACTCATTACTCGTCACTGAGGTACGTCGTTCATGCCAAGCGAACAAGAAGTCCGTACACACCTGGGAAAGATTGCTTATCCCGGATCTCGGCACGATATTGTAACATTGGGTTTAGTCAGCGAAGTCGGCGTACAAGGAAATGACGTTGTCGTTCATTTCCGCCCGTCGAGTGCGAGTGATCAGGTGCTGCAAAACCTGGGTGGGAAGATTTCTGCCGCATTGTCGGCGTTACCTGGTGTGGGACAAGTTGTAGTCCACGACGGTCGCCGCCGTGTTGGTGGTGCTCCACAGAAAGCTGTTGCGGCTCAAGCAAAAACGCCACTTCCTGGTGTAGGAAAAGTGATTGCCGTCGCCAGTGGCAAAGGTGGTGTCGGCAAATCCACAGTGTCGGTCAACCTGGCACTGGCACTGAAAGCGTTGGGCAATCGTGTTGGTCTACTCGACGCTGATGTCTATGGCCCGAGCGTTCCATTGATGATGGGCAGCGAGGCAACTCCTCGGGCGGGAGAGGACAAGAAACTCTACCCAGTTGAGAAGTATGGCATCAGTTTGATCTCGATGGGTTTCTTTCTTGATGACCAATCGCCGGTGATTTGGCGTGGCCCCATTGTCATGGGCATTATTCGCCAGTTTCTGCGCGATGTCCTGTGGGGCGAACTCGATTATCTTGTTGTTGATCTGCCTCCTGGGACAGGCGATGCGGTGTTAACCCTCGCACAAGAGATTCCCTTGAACGGTGCAGTGATCGTCAGCACTCCCCAAGATGTCGCGCTGTTAGACGTTCAGCGTGGTATTGCCATGTTCCGTCAAGTGCACGTTCCCCTTTTCGGCGTTGTCGAGAACATGAGCTATTATCTGTGCCCGCATTGTGGGGAGCGAGAAGAGATCTTCGGGCATGGTGGGGTCAAGAAGACCGGTTTAGAAGTTCTGGGCGAGATTCCCATTGTAGAAGAGATTCGCACTGGTGGTGACGAAGGGAAGCCGATCGTCCTCCAGTCTCCTGATCATGCGGTGAGCCGCGCCTTTCACGCCATTGCCGCTCGTGTCATGCAAGCGAGCCCGAATACCCTACATTGAACGAACGCCACCACTTTTGCTGCGTTGGAACCAAAGGTCCTAACATGGAGAGCTACGTATGCCGCATCCGGCATTGATCGTTCCGATCATGGAAGAGAAGTCGTTGCGCATCCTGTGGGATGACGACTTGCTGAGCGAGTATACCTTCACCTATCTGCGTGGTTGGTGTCCGTGTGCTGTGTGTCAGGGGCACGGTGGGAGTCGCAACTTCATTCCTGTCGATAATCCCCAACTCGAAAGTATCAGTGCAGTGGGAAACTATGCGATTAGTCCTCGCTGGGTCGATGGTCATGAGACCGGTATCTACACGTTTGAATATCTGCGCACCCTGAGTGAGCAATACGCGACCCTCAGTCAAGAACAGGCGAAAGGATAATGCTACCGTTATGCCAACACCGCAGGAGCTACTTGAAGCCTTGAAGCAGGTAAAGTATCCCGGGTTCAGCCGCGATATTGTCGGCTTTGGCATCGTGAAAGATGTCGAAGTTGGTGGTGCTCGTGTGACCGTTCACCTGGCCCCTTCGACTGACAATCCGGGAATCTTTGCGCAACTTCGCCAGGGTGTGATCGATACGCTTTCGCCGCTTGTTCGCGTACCGGTTGAGGTGACCTTCGAGAAACCTGCTCCAGTGGCGATGCCCGCTGCTCCAAAACCAGAGATTCCCGGTATTCGCCATATTGTTGCGGTCGCGAGTGGAAAGGGTGGAGTAGGGAAATCGACCGTTGCCGTCAATCTTGCCCTGGCGTTGTCGGCAAATGGGCAACGGGTAGGGTTGATGGATGCTGACGTGTACGGGCCGAGTGTGCCGTTGATGTTAGGCATTACTGAGAAGCCGGGGACAACAGAAGAGAAGCGCCTCATTCCGGTAATGAAGTATAATCTCAAAGTGATATCGGTTGGAATGTTAGTTCCTGACGGTCAGGCTATTATTTGGCGCGGTCCAATGATTGACAAATTGCTCACCGAGTTCGTCCGCAACGTTGAGTGGGGAGATCTTGATGTGTTGGTGATTGACCTTCCCCCAGGGACGGGTGATGCGCAATTAACTTTAGTACAGAAGACTGCTCTTTCTGGTGGAGTGATTGTGACAACCCCGCAAGATGTGGCGCTGCTTGACGTTCGACGTGGAGTAAGAATGTTCGAGGATGTTCAGGTGCCGGTGCTCGGTGTGATCGAGAACATGAGCTACCACATTTGCGGCAGTTGTGGCCATCGCGCTGAGATCTTTAGTCACGGTGGCGGAGCAAAGATGGCCGAGCAGTTCAAGGTGCCTCTCCTGGGCGAGATTCCCTTGGTGCGCGAGATTCGTGTCGATGGCGATCAAGGGGTACCGATTGTCGTAGCGAATCCACAGCATCCGCAGAGCCAGGCATTTCGCGACATCGCGACCAAAGTAACGCAGCGGCTGGAAGAGCGGGCACGACGACAACTTGTCATTCACTAGTTGTAGGGTACAAACTCCAGGTTCAACGATTAGCATCTAGAGTCCAAGGTCCAAAGTTTTTGTTTTCTCCTGACTACCTTTTCAAACATGGCCACACTTCGCATTCTGTACGAAACCGGTGATCCGGAAAAAATCGTTGAGTTCGACTTTCATGAGGCCCCGTTCCAGCATGACGGTCCGCCTGGGTCGATTCTTGATGTGATGTTAGGTCACGATATCCCACTTGAGCATGCGTGCGGTGGCAACTGCGCCTGCACAACATGTCACGTGATTGTGAAACGCGGAATGGAGAATCTCTCCGAAAATCAAGAAGCCGAAGACGATCTGTTAGATCGGGCTCCAGGATTGACGCCGACCTCGCGGCTTGGTTGTCAAGCTATCTTTGAGAAAGAGGGTGAAGTCGTAATCGTGGTGCCGCGGTACACGATCAATCAGCAGGCTGGATAAGCAGAGGTGTTGTTCACCAGACCACTGTGAATGCCGATGAGTGTGGACTCACGCAAAGCGTCCGAAGCTATCATTGAGCGCATTGTTGAACATACGTCCGACACCCGCTCCTTTTTTTTCCGTCCTTGCCTCGACCACCGACTCACTTTTGTTCCGGGACAATTCTTGTCATTGCAACTGCCGGTTGATGGCAAGATTCTCACCCGTCCCTACTCGATTGCGTCGAACCCTGAGGGCGACGGGCCGTTAGAAATCTGCTTGAACCTTGTGCCCGGCGGATTAGGATCTCACTATCTGTTTTCTCTCGATGTTGGCGACAAGGTAAACTTTACCGGACCGTGGGGAACGTTTGTCCTTGACCAGCCTCCCGCAGCAGAGTGCGTCTTTCTGGCTGAACGTGTGAGTATCGTCCCGATCCGGCCCATGATCCATCGAGCATTGGCACATAACGCGAAGTTTCCCGTGCGACTGCTGTACAGTACGGAGCATGAACGTGACTTGCTGTATCGAGACGAGCTACAAACCTGGGCGCGTCAGTATGCGCGATTTGTTTTTGATCCGATCTTGTCTCATCTATCTGAACGAGAGGGTGAACTCCAGAGCTCGTTTCGCGAATACGTCGAAGAACATTATGTGAAACAAGATGAAGATCGGAGTCGATACTTCTATATCTGTGGCGTTGGAACACTGGTTACGCAATTGCGTGATTTGCTACGCGGAGCTGGATACCAACGGCGTGCGGTTCTGTACGAGAAGTGGTGAGCTATCCCTGTGATTGACAAAATAGACTTTATAAGTCTATTTTGAGGCTGACAGTAAAAACCGTCATTGTTTTATAATCAATGCTGGCATTGTACGATTGCTGAAAGGAGCAACTTATGGCCTATACCGACAAAGTACTTGAGCACTACGAACGCCCCAAAAATGTGGGGAGCTTCACCAAAGGAGAAGAGAACGTTGGTACTGGTGTGGTTGGTGCCCCGGAATGCGGGGACGTGATGAAACTACAACTGAAGATTAACCCAGAGACGGAAGTCATCGAAGACGCTCGCTTCAAAACTTTTGGTTGCGGTTCTGCTATTGCTTCTTCGAGTTATGTGACTGAACTCGTGAAAGGCAAAACCGTGGCAGAAGCCTACTCAATTAAGAATTCAGAGATTGTAAAAGAGTTGTCACTGCCTCCAGTGAAGATCCACTGTTCGGTACTGGCAGAAGATGCCATTAAAGCGGCAGTGGAGGATTGGCGAGGCCGAACCAAGAAGGATAATCAAGCGGCGTAACCGGTGGTTTCTCTCCTGACTAAAGAAAGGAAAGCTTGATGGCGAGCCTAAAAACCGTTTCTACTACTCCAGTCGTACGGACCCAAGGTGGGGAAGAGGTATTGATTGCGGATACGGTTGTCGTGACCCAGCTTGATAAAGTGATCGGCTGGGCGCGAAAGTATTCCTTGTTTCCGTATCCGTTTGCGACAGCCTGTTGTGCAATGGAATTTATGGCTTTGTCGCTTACACCGTATGACATCGATCGCTTTGGTGCGTTGCTCCCGCGCTTTAGTCCTCGCCAAGCCGACCTGCTGATGGTCATTGGGACTGTGACGTGCCGCCAAGCGCCGATTTTGAAGCGCGTTTACGAACAGATGAGCGAACCGAAATGGGTGATGGCCTTTGGTGCGTGCGCGGCGACCGGCGGCTTTTACGATAACTACACCACTGTAGCTGGTATTGATCGCATCATTCCGGTCGATGTCTACGTACCCGGATGTCCACCACGACCAGAGAATGTGTTGGACGCGCTTATGGCACTCCAACGCAAGATTCAGGGCCAGAAACAGATTGTTCGTGGGGCACAACTGTAGCTCCAAGGAAAGAAGAGGGAGAGCATGCCGACGCAAGAAGAAGTCTACGAAGTACTGCGTACCTGCTACGACCCGGAGATCCCGGTCAACATTGTTGACTTGGGACTCGTGTATGATGTCCAAGTCGAGAATCAGAAGATCGACATCAAAATGACGTTGACTGCTCGTGGATGTGGCATGGGGCAGTACATTACTGCAGAGGCTGAACAGAAGCTGATGGAAATGCCGAATGTCGAAGAGGCAAAAATCGAACTTGTTTGGGAACCACCCTGGGAGCCGAGCATGATGAGTGTTGACGCAAAGAAAACGCTTGGAATGCCGGAAGACGAATAGTATCGAGATAAAGCAGGGGCAGGAATGGCAAGAGTTCACTACGAGCGAGCGGAAAGCGGGAAAGTACAAACAAAGAGCCCGGGTCGGTCTGCGGAACGTAGCTCGCTAATGAATATCGGGAAGCGCGTAGACTACGCTTTACGCGCGCTATCGTATCTTGCCGCTCAAGCCTCTGACTGCACTGTCTCCCGACGTGAGATTCAGACGAAGCAAGATAT
>JAYVFX010000746.1:0-3011 GCA_043772795.1 Deltaproteobacteria bacterium | reverse complement strand
TCGCTTGCAACTACAATACTCACCCACCGGTCTTCTCCTTGGCAGCGGAACAAACCGTGTGGTGACAGGTACGGATCACGATTGCCAATCCGTGGGAGTGGCGCACCATTCATCGTCTGTGCCATTAGACCTTCGCCAATCACGGCGATTGAAGATTCCCATTGCGATAGATCGATGTATTGACCTTCATCGGTACGAGCGCGATGCATGAGCGCAGCCAGAACAGCAAACGCACCATGTAAGCCACCGTTCGGATCTCCATACGAGAAGCCAACATGCATTGGCGGAAAGTCCGGGAATCCCGTTAACGAAGACAACCCACTCAGCGGTGCTTGTGCCGGCCCGTACGACACATAGGGACTTTCCGGTCCGACGGCTCCGTAACCAGACATAGAGATCATGATGATGTCCGACTTAATTTTACGCATAACCTCGTAACCAAGGCCCATTTTCTCCATCACTCCAGCGGCAAAGTTTTCGGTAACTACATCACTCGCAGCGACAAGCTTCTTGGCAATCGCTAAAGCTTGCGGGTCTTTGAGGTTGAGGTAAATCGATTCTTTGCCCTGGTTGTACTGATTGTAATAGCCACTGCGATTCACTCCCCCCTGCCCTTCGGCAAACGGCGGAATCCGGCGCGTAATACATACGCGGTTCTGCGTTTCGATACGAATGACCTCAGCGCCTAAGTGTGCAAGCTGCATAGTAGCAAACGGTCCTGCCCACACCCAAGTGAAGTCGGCGATGCGAATGCCTTCAAGTGGTCGGTCTGACATAATTTCTCTCTTGATTCACAACACTCGGTTCACTCAGGGGGAAACGGGAAAATGGGGCAACGGGGAAAAGGAAAACCAAAGACTAAGAATACGTAGCAATGATCGATCTTATCCTCTTCTCTTTCACCATTTCCCCTTTTCGCCGTTTCCCCTTTTTCCCCTTATCCTAGATTGCCCCCTGTTGTTTCAGTTCGTCAATCTCAGCTTGTGATAATCCAATTCGTCCATATACCTCGCTGTTGTGTTGCCCGAGACACGGCGCGGGTTTGCGCAGTGCCCATGGCGTTGTTGAAAAGCGATACGGCGCACCAGGATACTTCAAGTTACCAGTTTGCGGATGTGCAATTTCAGCAAAGAAGCCACGCGCATTGAGATGTTTTGAGTTCAGGAGATCGCCCATTGTCGATACCGGCGCAAACGGCACCCGCCGCGCTTGAGCGGCATGGTAGACTTCCTGCAACGATTTGTCGGCCATCCATTCTTCAAGCAACGTCTTCAGCACATCCCAGTTTGCCGAACGTGAAGGAAAGTCTTGAAAAATATCCATCGCTGCCCAGTCCGGGTCGCCCATCAACTCGACCGCACCTTTCCATTGGTGATCTTCAATCGCCAAGAAATAGATGAATCCGTCACGGCACTGAAACACTTCTTGTGGGATCAAGCGGAATCCAAGACGTGAGGCAACAGTATGATCGTATGGCCAGGAGATATAGTTGTTCTCCATAATCGCCACGAGACATTCTTGCACCGAGATATCAACATGCTGCCCTTTGCCACTGCGGAACCGACTAAACAGCGCGGCTAAGGAACCGTTGGCCGCGTTGACACCACCTTGAAATCCAGCCTGATGCCCAAAAGTCTTCAGTGGTGGGAGATCAGGCCGACCAGAAACACCACCAAGGTAGACAATGCCGCCAGCACTCCACATGGTGAGTTCGTGGGCGTGGAGGTTACGGTTGGGGCCAGTCTGCCCAAATGGCGAAATCGAGGTCATGACCATACGCGGGTTCACCTGGCGCAAGATGTCGTAATCCATCCCCACCTCTGCCATGCGCGTCGGATGGTAATTATGAATCACCAGGTCTGCATCTTTCACCAGACGGTGGAAGATTTCCTGCCCTTTTGCGACCTCAAGATTCAGCGTCACTCCAAGTTTGTTAGTGTTGAGGTATAAGAACGTGCCACTCTTTTCTGGGTGGGGTACGTTGCCAGGATATGGCCCTCGACACCGCGAGGCGTCACCAGTCGGAGACTCAATTTTAATCACCTCCGCGCCCAAATCGGCCATTAGCTTCGCGGCATACGGAGCAGACACCATATTACCGCACTCGATGACGCGAATTCCTTGTAAAGGACCTGTGTTGTACGTGTTGTTCATTGGAAATTTCAAATTTGAGGTTAGTTATTTATTGTAGATTGCAGATTGCGGATTAGGGATTAAAGGAAAAGATCTTTTGCATTTCACAATCCGCATTTCGCAATCGGCAATCCGCATTAGTAACGTCGCATTCCCGGCTCGACTTCTATTGCCCAGGCGTCGATGCCACCAGTCAGATTCACAACTTTGTCAAAATCTCGCTGGGCCAGGAACTGTGCAACGCGTAAGCTGCGAACACCATGATGGCAGTACACGATAATCTCTTTGTCAGGGTCGAGTTCGTGCAGACGTCCGGGCACTTCACCCATCGGAATGTGAACCGAACCAGGCAGGTGCACAATCGCAACTTCTTCTGGCTCACGAATATCGAGCAAAACAGGTTGATCTCCTTTGTCGAGCCGTGCTTTTAAGTCTTGTGGAAGAATTTCAGGAATCATAGGCATAATCCATAAAGCGTAGAGGGTAAAGCGTAAAAAGTACGCCGAAAACTGTCGCTGCAAATATCGCCTTTCTCATTAACTTGCCGCTCATCCAGTACTCACCTGCTTTGACTGACGAATAGCAGGTCTGATAGTAGACAACCGACTCCTAGCTCGCAAGAGTTAGAGACCACCGAGAATACGTAAAGGAGGAGCGACAGATGGCAGAATCAGAACGTTGGAAAAAAGGCGCGGCCAAGATGAAGGAACTCTTTGGGCGCGAACCGCAACCCGGCACGATGCAGGAAGATTTTCTTAATATAACGGTCGAGAACCTGTTTGGTGATATTTGGAACCGGCCAGGGTTGGAACTGCGAGAACGGTCGATGATTACCGTTGCAGCGCTAACGGTATTAGCCCGTGAACGTGAGCTGAAAG